>JAIXPU010000076.1 GCA_027486075.1 Streptomycetaceae bacterium
TCTATCATCAAGAATGAGATTTCAGACTTCTTTATCGAGCAAGGCTATGCAGTTGAAGAGGGTCCTGAACTTGAATCAGGATGGCTCAACTTTGATGCGCTCAATATTCCAGCCGATCACCCTGCTCGCACAATGCAAGATACTTTCTTTATTGAACCTGTTGAATCAGGTTTGGTCCTTCGTACTCAGACTTCTCCTGTACAAATACGTTCCATGCTTTCCCAGGAACCACCGATCTACATGATCTGTCCTGGCCGCACCTTCCGAGCTGATGAACTCGATGCAACACATAGCCCCGTGTTCCACCAAGTAGAGGGCCTTGTGGTAGATAAAGGCATCACGATGGCGCATCTGAAAGGAACGCTTGATAACTTTGCGCGGCATATGTTTGGACTTGGTGTTGTCACGCGACTACGCCCGTCGTTCTTCCCTTTTACTGAACCAAGCGCTGAGGTAGATATCTTCTTCAATAATCGCTGGATCGAATGGGGCGGTTGTGGAATGGTCAATCCAAAGGTGCTCGCGACCTGTGGAATAGATACTGATGTGTACACAGGCTTTGCATTTGGTATGGGGTTGGAACGAACCCTGATGGTTCGCCACGGAATTACCGATATGCACGACATTGTCGAAGGCGATCTACGTTTCACACGCCAGTTTGGGGTGGGGCTCTAAATGCGTGCGCCGTTATCGTGGATTAAAGAATTCGTTGATATTCCTGCATCGGTCACTGCTGAAGAGATCTCAGATGGTCTTATCCGAGTTGGTTTTGAAGTTGAAGAAATCATCAAGCAAGGTTCGGACCTAACTGGTCCTCTTGTATTTGCCAAAGTTCTCAGTATTGAAGAGCTGACAGAGTTTAAGAAGCCTGTTCGCTACGTCGGTCTCGACTGCGGCGAGAAAGAGGCGCGATATGTCATCTGTGGCGCCACCAACTTTGTTGTTGGCGATCTCATTGTGGCAGCGCTTCCTGGCGCCGTCCTTCCGGGCAACTTCGCAATTGGGGCTCGCGAAACGTATGGCAAGACTTCCAATGGAATGATCTGCTCTGCCCGCGAACTCGGCTTGGGTGAAGATCATTCAGGAATCATGACCTTTGCCGAAGGAGCTGTAAAGATTGGCGAAGATGCAATTACCGGGTTGATGATCAACGATGTCATCTTCGATATCGCCGTAAACCCAGACCGTGGCTATGCGTTGAGTATTCGTGGTATCGCACGAGAAGTAGCCGGCTCACTTGGTCTTAACTTCAAGGATCCAGTCGACTCACTTCGGGGGTTGACCTTTAGCGAAACCGGGAAAGGCGTTCCAGCCAAGATTGCTGATCCAGCAACTGCTTCTGTTTTCTATCTTCGCACTCTTTCAAACTTTGATCCAAGTGCAACTACACCGCTTTGGATGCGACGCCGCATCGAGAAGATGGGGATGCGTTCAATCTCGCTCGTTGTGGATGTCACTAACTACGTAATGCTTGAACTTGGTCAGCCACTCCACGCCTTCGATAAATCGAAGATTAAAGGTGGGCTCACCATTAAGCGCGCGGGCAAGGCGCAACCTTTCACAACTCTCGATGGTCAAGTGCGTCAGCTAGATCCGGATGACCTGATGGTCTGCGATGACGAACAACCTTTGGCGCTAGCTGGAACTATGGGTGGTGCTTCATCTGAAATCTCCGAATCAACTACTGAGATTGCCCTAGAAGCAGTTCGTTTTGACCCGGTATGTGTGGCCAAAAATTCACGTCGCCACAAGTTATCTTCGGAAGCATCTCGCCGCCTTGAGCGTAGCGTTGATCCATCATTGGCAGAGTTTGCATCTGCGCGCTTTGTTCAGCTATTAACTGAGAATAGTTCGGCCCAACATGTCGCAACTGTGGTTGATGGCGAACCTAAATTCTCACCGGTCGTAAAGGTTGACCCTGCTTACATCTCTCGCGTTCTTGGCGTGGAAGTCTCGCCTGCAAAGATCGCTGAAGTCCTGCGGACTATCGGTTGCGATGTTGATGAGAAGAGTTTTGAAGTTGATCCTCCCGCATGGCGCTCCGACCTATTGACCCAAGCAGACTTCACAGAAGAAGTCGCACGAATGATTGGTTATGACAAGATCCCTTCAGTTCTACCTCCGCGACCAAAGCATGCATCTCTGACTCCAAGTCAGAAACGACGTCGCGCAGTCGCTGCGATGTTGGCCAGCCGTGGACTTGCCGAGGTGCAGACTTTTCCATTTACCAATCAAGAGACGATTGATTTCATGGGTTTTGTGGGCGAACGCGCTTCGACCTACCGAATCGCAAACCCAATGTCTGAAGAGTTTCCACTCATGCGAGTTCATCTTGTTCCAGGGCTGATTGAAGTTGCTCAGCGCAATATCAGTCGTGGTGCGAAAGACTTTGCAATTTTCGAAATGGGATCAATCTTTCGTAGCGCCCAGAAGCTAGTCCCATTTATCTCTCCAGATTTATCTAAGCGCCCAGCCCAGAAAGTAATTGACGAGATTTACGCCAGCGTTCCACCACAGGCATATCACGTGGCTGGCCTATTAGTTGGAAAAGTCGAGAACGAAGATTGGCAAGGAAAGGCACGTGCCTACAACTGGCAGGATGCAATTGCCTTCGCCCAGGATATTTTGCAACTCTGCAACCTTGAATGGACTGTGAAGCGCTCAGATTTCGCACCATGGCACCCGGGCCGCTGTGCAGAACTCATTGTTGATGGGAAGGCTGTTGCACATGCAGGCGAACTACATCCTCGTATCGTGGCTAAGTATGGTTTACCTGAGCGCTCTGTTGCCTTTGCAGTGGGCTTAAGCGCACTTCCAGATTCATCACTAGTTCGCCCAACGACTGTGGGCACAATGCCAGCCGCTCTTCAAGATGTTGCCTTGATTGTGAATTCGGATGTCACTGCAGCGCAGGTCGAGAGCGCACTTCGAGAGGGAGCGGGCGAACTTCTTGAGTCGATCTCACTCTTTGATCGCTACGACAAGTTGGGCGATGGCAAAATTTCACTCGCCTTCTCACTGGTTTTCCGCGCGCCAGATAGAACCCTCACGGGGGCAGAAGTAACCGAAATGCGCGAAGCAGCGGTTGCGGCGGCCGTGAAGGCCACGGGAGCTGTTCTCCGCACTGCATAAATATTCAGACATTTGCATAATTATGCTATCATGCTTGCATGAAAATCGGTGTCGTAGGAGCTAGTGGCTATGCAGGGGGCGAACTTCTTCGCCTGCTTGCCTTCCACCCCCATTTCAAAGTAACTGCAATCACCGCGCACTCCAACGCGGGGGAGCAGATCACCTCTGTGCATCCACAACTGCAGAGTTACTCAGGAAGGCATTTCAACGCATTTTCTCCGACAGACTTCGAGAGCTGCGACTTAATTTTCTTAGCCCTTCCTCATGGAGAATCAGCGAAGGTGATTTCACAACTCCCGGCAACAGCAAAGATTGTTGATCTCGGGGCTGACTACAGATTAGAGAGCGCACAGCAGTGGAGTAAGTACTACGGCGGCGACCACGCAGGTTCTTGGACATATGGTCTTGCAGATATTGAGCCATTCAAATCTGTGATTTCAAAATCTCTGAGGGTTGCCAATCCAGGTTGCTATGCAACCTCTATCGCTTTGGGCGCAGCTCCTGCATCCACAATCGCTGATCTATCCGATGTCGTCGTGGTAGCTGCCTCCGGGACAACCGGCGCGGGAAGAAGCGCAAAAATCAACCTCATTGCAAGCGAAGTTGCAGGTTCGCTCGCCTCATATAAGTTCGGGGGAGTACATCAACACACACCAGAAATCGAACAGGCGCTCACCAAAATATCGGGTGTTGAGGTAAAGATTTCTTTCACCCCGATCCTTGCTCCAATGCCGCGTGGAATCCTCTCGACAATCACTGCAAAGTTAAGTAAAAACGTTTCTACTGAAGAGGTTCACGGTATCTATGTAAAGTATTTTGAAAATTCACAGTTTGTCACCGTACTTCCTATCGGAACCATGCCGAAGACGGCTGCTTTAACCGGTTCCAATCACGTACAGATTCAGGTGGCAGTTGATGAACACACCAATCGTCTTGTTGTCTCTGTAGCAATCGATAATCTAGGAAAAGGCGCAGCTGCCCAAGCGATACAGAATGCAAATCTTATGTGTGGCCTTGATGAAGCAGCTGGACTTAGCTTTGATGGGCTGGGCGTATGAAGAGCTTGCCAAAGGGTTTTAGAGGAGCTGCAATAGCTGCGGGATTGAAGTCATCGGGTGCGCTAGATCTTACGATTATTGAGAATACTGGTCCGCGTTTTGATGCTGCTGCCGTCTACACATCCAACAAGGTTGTAGCAGCGCCAGTCATCTGGTCTCGCGAGGTAACAAAGGGCAAACTAGTAAGGGCTGCAGTTCTTAATTCAGGTGGTGCTAATGCATGTACTGGACCTCAGGGTTTTGCAGACACTCATCACACAGCTGAGAAGGTTGCTGATCTGCTTGGAATCTCTTCAGGTGAAGTAGTTGTCTGCTCTACGGGACTTATTGGGGAACTGCTTCCTATGTCGAAGATTTTCGCTGGACTTGAATCAATCGCGACGGTCTTAAAGTCAGATTCTCTCGATGATGTTTCTCGCGCGATTATGACGACAGATAGCGTTCCTAAGGTGGCGACCGTTTCGATCAGTGGCGTTGAATTCGCTGGCATTGCCAAGGGGGCTGGAATGCTTGCTCCTGCCTTAGCGACGATGCTTTCGGTAGTGATGACGGATGCTGTGCTTCCTCAGAATGCGCAAGAGATATTCAGTCGAGTCGTAGATCGCACCTACAACCGCATCGATTCTGACGGCTGCACGTCCACTAACGACACTGTCTTGTTGATGGGTAGCGGAGCTTCGAGCGTATCGCTCTCTGATGAGGAGCTTGAGAGCGCACTTATGGAAATCTGTGGCTCACTCGCGGTTCAACTTATTGCAGATGCAGAAGGGTCGACGAAAACTGTAGCTATCACCATTAAGGGCGCTGCAACAGAAGAGGACGCAGTTGAAGTCGCTCGTGCTTGTGCTCGCAATAACCTTTTGAAGTGCGCAATCTTTGGCGCAGATCCCAACTGGGGTCGTGTTCTGGCAGCTGTCGGAACCGCTGATGCGCAGATGGATGCGCTCAATATAGATGTCATTCTCAACGGCATTCATGTCGCCAAGGAATCAGCACCCTTCGAAGATAAGAATAGAGTCTCTTTTGCAGACCGGCTGGTAAGCCTGGAAGTGAATCTCAATGTGGGCACAGCGACAGCTACAGTGATGACAAATGATCTTTCTCATGACTATGTTCACGAGAACTCGGCTTACTCGACATGATCGTCATCAAATTCGGTGGCCATGCAATGACAGATGAGCATGGGGCATTCGCGCAAGCTATCGCTGAAGCCATTTCATCAGGTGCTACACCTGTCGTCGTTCATGGTGGCGGACCGCAAATCGGTGAGGCGCTAAATGCCGCTGGAATCCAATCCCACTTTGTCGGTGGCTTTAGAGTGACAACACCTGAGACCTTTGAGGTCGTAGAGAGAGTGTTGGCTAGTGAAGTAGGGCCCGCAGTTGCCCAATCTCTGATCTCCCATGGAGTTAACGCTGTAGCACTTTCGGGAAGAACCTCTGGAGTTCTAGTGGCGCAGCCTCTGACGAACCTTGTTGATGGAACCTCAGCAGATCTTGGACTCGTAGGAGTCATCACGTCAGTAGAACCAGCCGCACTGAAGGAACTTGTCGCCGCAGGAAAGGTTCCAGTTGTTTCGCCGATTGCATCAGATGCGAAAGGCTCTCAGGGTTTTAATGTCAACGCCGATCTTGCTGCTGCAGCAATCGCTGGCGCACTTGATGCCCAGTGGCTCATCATCATGACTGATGTTTCTGGCATCTATAGGAATTGGCCTGATAAAAGTTCGCTGATCTCATCTATAAGTGCGCTTGAGCTTGAGGCAATTAAGTCGACCTTTGCAGAAGGAATGGCGCCTAAGGTCCAGGCATGTCTAGATGCGATAGCCGCAGGTGCGAAGGCAGTTCGAATTATCGATGGAACGGATCCATCGGCTCTCAAGGGCGCTCTCTTAGGTGAGGGCGGAACGTTGGTGGTTGCATGAAGCGTTGGCAGCGAGTAATTCAAGATAACTATGGCACACCGAGTATCGAACTCGTTTCAGGTAAAGGCTCTGTCGTGAAAGACGCTAATGGCAATAGCTACATCGATTTCTTAGCGGGAATCGCCACAAATGTATTGGGCCATGGCCATCCTGCAATCGTTAAGGCAGTGACCAAGCAAATTTCGACGTTGGGTCATGTGAGTAATTTCTATGCACATCCCAACGTTCTCGAACTTGCCGAAAAGTTGCAGAAAATGACCGGCGATAAGAGCGCTCGAACTTTCTTCTGTAATTCAGGAGCAGAGGCAAATGAAGCAGCGCTCAAGCTTTCACGCAAGACAGGAAAATTTAGAGTTGTTGCAACTCAGGAAGCATTCCA
>JAIXPU010000053.1 GCA_027486075.1 Streptomycetaceae bacterium
GCCTTCTTATCGATAGTTAAACCCAAGAGAACTGCGCTACGAGAAAGCACTTCTTCTAGCTCGCTCTCTTCGTAAAAATCTAAATGCGCTGTGAACCCAAAGCGATCTCTCAGCGGCGAAGGTAAGAGCCCTGCGCGAGTAGTTGCACCAACGAGAGTGAAACGAGGAAGTTGTAATGGAATTGCGGTCGCTCCCGGACCTTTGCCGACAACTACATCTACACGGAAATCTTCCATGGCCAAATAGAGAAGCTCTTCAGCTGGCCGTGGCAGACGATGAATCTCATCGAGAAAGAAAATTTCACCTTCAACAAGTGAAGATAAAATCGCTGCCAGATCGCCAGCGTGAGTAATTGCAGGTCCACTGGTAATTCGAATCGGTGCCCGCATCTCTGATGCAAGAATCATGGCAAGAGTTGTCTTGCCGAGTCCCGGGGGCCCAGAGAGCAGAATGTGATCGGCGGCCGAGTTGCGTTTACGGGCCGCGCTTAAGAGAACATCAATCTGCTGACGCACTCGGTGTTGCCCAATGAAATCACCAAGGGTCTTTGGTCGCAGAGCATGTTCTGCCGATAACTCATCTGGTTGTTCGCTCGGATCCACCATGCGCTCTGCGCTCATTTAGCTGCGCCTGCCACTCTGGAGCGCCTGCTTCAGAAGTTCAGATAGCTCTAGCTCTGTTGGTTCAACCCCATTTTCAGCGTACTCAGCAACAACAGAGTTGATCGCAGCGTCTGAATCTTTGGCAGAGAAACCAAGGGAGACAAGGGCTGAGGTCAACTGTTCGCGCCATACTGGTTGATGGTGCGAGCTCCGCGGCGCATTTCCAAAGTCAGTGATCTTTCCTTTGAGCTCCAGAATCAATCTCTGGGCACCCTTTCGTCCGATGCCCGGAACTTTTTCAATCGCCGCGATATCTTCCTGCGCAATTGCCGCGGCCAGCGTCTGGGGCGAATGGCTACCCATGATTGCTAGCGCAACTTTCGGCCCTATACCCGTGACGGTCTGTACCAACTCAAATGTAGAACGGCTCTCTTCATCGAGAAAACCAAAGAGGGTAAGAGCATCTTCACGAACAATAAGAGTTGTAAAGAGTTGAACCGGTACTCCTATATTGAGCTGAGATCCTGTCTGAGATGTCACTGAAACTGAAAGACCGACTCCCCCTACTTCAACAACAACCTTCTCGCTGCCAATGGAACGCACCACGCCATTAACGAGTGAAATCATCTCTTCACCAACTTAGAGATGCGCACTTTCTCTGCCTTGAGCGCCTCATCAATTTTTGCATTTCCGCCTCCACGCCACAGATGACAGATAGCGAGTGCAAGCGCATCAGTACTATCAACTGGCTTTGGGATAACTTCGAGATTGAGTAACCGCTTTACCATCTCAGCCACTTGCGCCTTATTGGCACGACCAGAGCCAGTGACCGCGGCCTTTACTTCAGATGGTGTATGCATCATCACCGGAATATTTCGACGAGCCGCAACTAAGAGAGCTATTCCTGCAGCTTGCGCGGTTCCCATAACTGTTCTGACATTGTGTTGCGAAAAGACTCGTTCTATAGCGATTACATCTGGCTGATGAGCTGCGATCCACTCTTCTAGTTCAGTCTCTAATTGCAGTAAGCGACGCTCTAAGGGCAGATCACTTGAGGTGACAATAACTCCCACGCCAATGATTGTGATTGGCTTACCAACACTTCCTTCAATCACGCCAATTCCGCATCGCGTGAGCCCTGGGTCTACCCCAAGAACGCGCTTATGTGGATGGCTCATAATTTCCAAGCCTAGGACTAACGAGCCGTTCGGTTAGGAAAGGCTCGCCATAACTTCATCAGAGACATCAAAATTTGAGTAGACATTCTGCACATCATCTAGCTCTTCAATGGCATCGATAAGTTCAAAGACCTTCTGTGCGCCTTCCGCATCCAGTGGAATCTGCATCGATGGTAAGAAGGAAGAGTCCGCGGATTCGTAGTCAATACCTGCGGCCTGCAAGGCAGTTCTGGCAGCCACAAGATCGCTCGCTTCACAGACAACCTCAAAAGATTCTCCGAGATCATTTACTTCTTCAACTCCAGCATCGAGCGCCGCTTCCAGGATTGAATCTTCTGTAGTTCCTGCAGCTTTATTTACGATAATCACACCTTTACGGTTGAAGAGGTAAGAGACCGATCCGGGATCAGCCATCGACCCACCATTACGAGTAACTGCAACGCGAACTTCAGAAGCTGCACGGTTACGGTTATCTGATAAACATTCAATCATGATCGCCACGCCGTTAGGTCCGTAACCTTCATACATAATCGTCTGCCAATCAGCGCCACCGGATTCAAGTCCTGCGCCTCGCTTGACTGCTCTTTCAATATTGTCAGCGGGCATTGAGTTCTTCTTTGCCTTGGCGATGGCATCGAAGAGAGTTGGATTTCCAACAACATCGGGTCCGCCATTTCGCGCTGCGACTTCAATCGCCTTGATTAACTTTGCAAAGTTTTTGGCGCGACGGCTATCAATCACAGCCTTCTTATGCTTTGTCGTTGCCCATTTGGAATGGCCTGACATCAATTCACCTCAATCATCAACTAGCGCCCTACGTGAACTTTATCTGCCTTTGCAGATCTCTTCAAAAAAGTAGCTATGGACAGCCATGTCTGCAGTCAATTCGGGGTGGAAACTGGTGGCGAGTAGATTGCCTTGACGGACTGCAACCGCATGTCCTGCTGCCTCTGACAGCACCTGCACCTCTTTGCCCACATCCTCAACCCAAGGCGCGCGAATAAAGACCGCACGCAGTGACTGACCATTGAATTTTAGATCAGACTCAAAGGAATCTACTTGGCGCCCAAATGCATTTCGGCGCACTGTCATATTTATTCCACCAAAAGTCTTCTGACCTTCTTTCCCATCTACGATGCGATCTGCGAGAAGAATCATGCCAGCGCATGAACCGTAGACAGCGAGTCCTTCTGCAATTCTGGATTTTATCGGCACATAGAGATCGAAGAGCTGAGCGAGATGAATGATTGTGGTTGATTCACCGCCAGGAAGAATCAGAGCATCAATCTTCGCAAGATCAGCAGCGGTACGAACTTCAATTGCGTTATGCCCACAGGCAACTGTTGCCGCTAAATGTTCGCGGAAATCACCCTGTAAAGCCAGAACACCAACAATCATTCGAAGAAGGTTTACCAGCCACGTTCAGCAAGGCGATGAGGAACTGGTATATCGGCAACGTTGATTCCGACCATCGCTTCACCAAGTCCGCGGGATGCATCAGCCAATACTTTGGCATCCTGATAGAAGGTCGTTGCCTTCACGCACGCTGCGGCGCGCTCAGCAGGATTGCCAGATTTGAAAATTCC
>JAIXPU010000056.1 GCA_027486075.1 Streptomycetaceae bacterium
CGTCCTGCAACTACAACATCATTCTCAGTCGGAGGCGCAGAGGGTTACATGACCGCTGGCGCATACGCTGATGGTGCTCTCGGTGAAGTCTTCTTGAAGCTCGGTAAGCAGGGTTCAACGCTTGCCGGTGTGATGGATGCATTCTCAATCGCTGTATCGATCGGACTTCAGTACGGAGTACCTCTCGAGACATTCGTTGAGAAGTTCACCAACCTTCGCTTCGAACCAGCAGGCATGACAGATGATGCAGATATCCGTATCGCACAGTCAATGATGGATTACATCTTCCGTCGTTTGGCACTTGATTACCTTCCATTCGAACAGCGTTCAGCAATGGGTCTCTACACATCAGCAGAGCGTGCAGCGGCTCTCGATAACGGTGGCGAATATGCACCCGTATCAAATGCACCGAGCGCGAGTGCTGATACCCCAAAAGTACCTGCGGTTGCGGCGGCTCCTGCGGCTGTAAAGCCTGAAGCGCCAAAGCCTGTAGCGGTAAAGATTGAAGCAGCACCAGCTGCTCCACTTGCCGCAACAATTGGTTCATCATCTGATCTCCTTGAATCAATGGGAATCAAATCTGATGCGCCAATGTGTATGACATGCGGTGTCAAGATGCGTATGTCAGGTGCATGCTTCGTATGCGAAGGTTGTGGAAACACATCTGGTTGCAGCTAAAAATAACTTAACTCAATGGCCTTGGCCATGTGAGTAGTTGGAATTGTCCAACCCCGTTAAGAAAGCCCGCCGATTAAACCCGGCGGGCTTTCTGCTTTACTCAGAGTAACTTTTTGCGGATTACTGATTACAGGTCGGAGGATTTCTCTCTCCCTTGAGTGTCAAAAGCGCCCTTGGTTTGCTTCAAAGTCTCTGGCAACTGCTATCTTTTCCCATACGAACAGATACGCCTCTGAGGACGCGTATCTGGTGGCCGGCAAGTCAGCTTTGATTAAATTCGAAGGTGGCTACCGGCCTCGTTACAAAATGGAACACCGCCTTGAGGTTTCTCAAGACGGTGCCCAACTTCGGCTAAGAAGTATCCGAGTGCCCGTCGTTCCTGCGGCGGGCATTCTTCATTTCTATGAATAGAAATATCAGTCTGCACGTGCACAAAACAATTTCGAGCACTTCTGATGCCTTCATAACTCCTCCCTTCTCTCATCCACCACGGATGTGGCGGAATATTGGGGGAAGTCAGTGACGGAACCCAATGAGATCTGGAAGCGAAGTGCGCGAAAAATAGGTCTTTGAGCGAAGAGAGCTAATTGATTTCTCGACCCATGTGGATAAGTAGTAGACTGCAGATGTTGTTATCGGGGTCGATGTAATTTCGAACCGGCGGTTATAGTCCGCGACCCGCACATATCCAATGGGCGGTTGACTCAGTGAAATTCTGAGACCGACGGTTAAAGTCCGGATGAGAGATAACAGCGGAATCGGTGCACCATGTTTATCGATGCTGCCTACGCGCATCTCTGTTCGCTCAGCCGTGCCGGCTTGGGTGTCAGTACCCCCAACCCAAATGTCTCTGCGGCCATCTATAGCGCAGATGAAAAACTTATTGCAGATGGTTTTCATAACCGCACAAATTCTGTAGATCATGCAGAAGTCATTGCGCTGAAAAAAGCAGGCGCTGCAGCTCGTGGCGCAACCTTGGTTGTCTCACTTGAACCATGTGCGCACACCGGCACAACTCCGCCCTGTGTTGATGCGATTATCGAAGCTGGTATTACCAAAGTTGTTTATGCAGTTGCCGATCCCAATCCGATTGCTGCCGGGGGAGCACAGAAACTTAAAGATGCAGGAATCGTTGTAGAGCTCTGCGAATCTGCAGAGCTTGAATTCATGCAACGCGCTTGGTTGCATAAAGAGCGCACCGGTCGCCCTTTGATGGTCTGGAAGATCGCAACGACTCTTGATAGCAAAGTGGCGGCAAGTGATGGAACATCGCAGTGGATTACAGGGCCTGAATCCCGCGAAGATGTGCAAGCGCTACGTGCGCAATCAGATGCGATTTTGATTGGAACCAACACTGCCCTGGTTGATAACCCACATTTGATCCCACGCGGACATGCAGCGCGTCCTGTGCGCGTAGTCTGTGGCGAGCAGGTAGTTCCTCCGACTCATCGCGTCTTCGATAGCGAAGCACGCACGATTTCAGTGAAATCCAAATCAATCCCTGAACTCATTAAAGTGTTAAGTGATGAAGGGTTCAACCAAGTATTAGTTGAAGCTGGACCAACGCTGGGATCTGCGCTGATGGCATCAGGAAAGATTGATGAATTGATTATGTATCAGGCTCCCAAGATGTTGGGCGCCGGCAAAGAGTTTGTGAGCCACCTCGGTATTTCAACGCTCGAAGATCACATGGAACTCGAGCTCATTTCTGTGGCCCAATTCGGTGGCGACATTAAGTCGCATTACAAAGTGATGGGGCGCTAAATGTTTACTGGACTCGTTACTGAACTCGGTGTAATCACTGCAATTACACGTGGTGAAAGCTCTGCAGTCTTTACCATCAAAGCGCCTGGCTCTGTCGCCGGGTTAGGCGTGGGAGATTCCATTGCAGTCAACGGTGTTTGCTTGACTGCAACTTCCTTAACCGCAGACTCCTTCACCGCCGATGTCATGGTGCAGACCTTGAATCTGACCTCGCTTTCACAATTAGAAGTTGGCTCGCAGGTAAATCTTGAGCTGGCAGCTCAGATGGATATGCGTATGGGTGGGCATATTGTGCAAGGACATGTTGATGGCGTCGCCACGGTTCTGCAATTGGCGCCGGGCGAAAAATGGGCACAGTTCGATATCACTGTGCCAGAAGAGTTAATGAAGTACGTCGTTGCACAAGGTTCGATCACACTCGATGGTGTGTCACTGACTGTGGGCTCACTGGAAGATGGTTCGAATCTGGTCACAGTTTGGTTGATTCCTGAAACGCTAGCAAAGACAAATCTTGGCGGTAAGAAGCCTGGGGATCTCGTCAACGTTGAAGTAGATATCTTGGCAAAGTATGTAGAGCGCTTGATGAGCAAGGGAGCAATTGATGGAAAGTAATTTCTTAGCTGCCCTGGATCGCTTCAGACGAGGCGAAATGGTGATTGTCGTCGATGATCACGACCGCGAAAATGAAGGCGACCTCATTATGTTGGCCGAACATGCCACAACTGAAAAGACAGCCTTTATGGTCCGTCATACAACAGGAATCTTATGTGTGGCAATTACTGCAGAACATGCCTATCGCCTCCGTCTTCCCTACATGGTCGAACAAAATCAAGATGCGCGCAA
>JAIXPU010000087.1 GCA_027486075.1 Streptomycetaceae bacterium
CCATCGCCGAGAGGCTAGTGGTTTGGTAACTGCTTACCTACAATGGCACCTTGAACGTGGCTTAAGAAGTTTGCCGATGGTGGAGAGGGCTTAACAACAACGCTGATGGCTAAGAAGATTGAGATTCCCCAACACATCGCGATAGTGATGGATGGAAATGGGCGTTGGGCGAAAGAGCGCGGACTTCCTCGCACTGCCGGACATGAAGCAGGCGAGAAGGTGCTCTTCGATATCGTTGAAGCAGCTATTGATTTTGGCGTTAAAGAGATTAGCGCCTACGCCTTCTCAACTGAGAATTGGAAGCGCAGCCCAGAAGAGGTCAAGTTTCTGATGGGTTATAGCCGCGAAATGTTACGTACCCGCCGTGATCGCCTTAATGAGATGGGCGTAAAAATCAATTGGTTGGGTCGCCCGCAACGTCTCTGGAAATCTGTGATTGCAGAGCTAGAAGAGGCAGAAGAGTTAACTAAGAAGAATAAGAAGCTCACCCTGAATATGTGCGTCAACTACGGCGGTCGAGCCGAGATTGTTGATGCCGCAACAGCACTTGCTCGTGATGTGAAACGTGGCAAGGTCAAAGCAGATTCGATTAACGAGAAGACTCTTGAAAAGTATCTGTATTCACCAAAGATGCGTGATGTCGATATGTTCCTGCGTTCATCCGGCGAGCAGCGCACCAGCAACTTCTTACCGTGGCAATCTTCCTATGCAGAGTTCGTCTTTATGGACGTACTGTGGCCAGATATGACGCCAAAGATGTTGTGGAAAGCTATTGAGATTTATTCAGCAAGAGAGCGCAGATTCGGAAGTGCGTAGCTAATTCCGAATTGAGGAGATTGCGGAAGTGCGTAGCTAATTCCGAATTGAATCGATTGCGGAAGTGCTTAGTTATTGCTTGCGTAGCTGACGTTAAGTGCTGCAGCAGTAAAGATCCAGATTTGGTAGGGGATGAGCGCAATTCCCACTTTGATGGATTGCGAAAATGTAATCACCAGAAGTGGAATCGTAAGGATGGCTGTCGTAAAGAGCGAGACAGTGGCACCTTTTAAATCATGGACTTCATAGAAAAGGTATGACCAGCGCAGCGCAAAGGCGACGCTGATTGCAAAGAGGAAAAGCGATGTTGCAACCAGGGCAGGGGAGGCTTTGCTGGCGATTACCCAGAGCGCGATTCCAATAACAATAAAGTTGTAGGGCCAGATCAAACCAAAAACAAAGCCAGGAGGTTGCCATGAAGGTTGGTTCAGTGATTGGTACCAACCATCTTGCTTATTCCAGTAATTGGCACTGCCTGCATAAATGAGAACGAGTGCGATACCGATAACGGCGCTGATCGTTCTCCAGGTTGTCATGTGACTAGTGTGCCAGTCTCAGCACTTGCCACAGAGACCAAAGATCTCTGCGGTGTGGCCCACTTCGCGAAAGCCATGCTCTTCAGCCATTACTTTCGCCCATTTTTCAATGGCGCCACCTTCAATCTCGACGGTATCACCGCAACTTTTACATACTAAGTGATGATGATGTGCTTCTCCGCAGAGACGGTAGATAGCTTCTCCATCTTCTCGGCGCAGTACATCAACAATCTTGTCGTTCACCAGACTCTGTAGAGCTCGATAGACGGTGGTAAGGCCAATGCTCTCGCCCTCACGTTGCATCAGGCGATACACCTCTTGCGCGCTAGCAAAACCACCAGCACGTTCTAGAGTGCTTAAGACACGAGGATTTGAGCGGGACATTACTTAGCGTGGTCTTCTTTATCGTGGTGCTCATCTTCGTGCGCATGAGCGTCTTCATCGGCATGAGCACCTTCGTCATGGTGCTCTTCGTGAATTTCCGTACCGGCGCCATGGTTATGCGCATCACCGCTGTGGAGATAGCTGACTAAGCCCCACATCACAAGAACTCCAAGTATCGTCGCCAAGATAGTAAAGCGAGATGAATGCTGTGAGTGTGCTTCAGGCAATATATGTGAAGTTGCTAGGTAGATAACGATTCCAGCAAATGCAGCTAGGTAAATAGCAACCAAGTTATCTCCAAGCGCAAGAGTTGTTCCAAGCGCTGCGCCACTGATGCGTGCAATCGCATCGACGCCAAGTAACCAGATTCCCTTCTTACCCCACTTACCGCTCTTTATAAGGAATGAGACAGTGTTAAGACCATCGCTAAAGGCATGGACAAGGAGCGCAATAAATACTGCGATTCCTAAATCTGAACTGACCTTAAATGCAACACCGAGCGCCAGGCCATCAAGAAATACATGCCCACCCATCGCAAGTGCGCCGAGTGAACCCGCAACGCTTGATGCGTGTTTGTGATCATGTCCGTAATCTGACTCCGCTGGTTCGTGTGAACCAAAGAGTTGCTCATAGAAGTGCAAGAGTAAGAAGCCAGCAATCAAAGCCACAGATACAGCGGGCGCACCTAAAAGTTCGCTCGTTCCCAATTCGAAAACTTCAGGAAGGAGATCAAAGGCGACCAGACCAAGCAGAAGTCCTGCAGAAAGACCAAGTACTAAGTGCAATCGATCCTTAGCCTTAATGGCGAGAAATCCACCTGCTGTTGTCGCAAGTGCGGTGACGGCGGCGAGAATGAGCGCTGTATTCATAGGGTGAAGGTAGCAGAAATGAAAATGATTTTCATTCCCATACCCCCGCCCCCTACCCTTGGGACCATGCTCGCCATCGCCCGTTTTCAGGTTCCGTTACAGGGCGCAGTGGATTTTCGCGCTGAGCTTGAGGCGGTCAAGGCGGTGCTCTCGGAAGCGACCGGATTTAAGTCAGGCTCTGTGGGCCAGAATCTTGATGAGCCGACGTTGTGGGTGCTGACTACCGAATGGGAGAACGTCGGTTCATATCGCAGAGCTTTAAGTTCAACGCGGGCAAAGTTGGAAGCCATTCCAGTGCTTGCTCGCGCGATCGATGAGCCCGGAGCCTACGAGTAAACTAAGCGCACGATTGCAACGTCCGTTGTTATTCGCCGACAGCCAGCCGGACTAGCTCAATTCACCGGCTAAGTAAATTAGCCGGATGGGAATTTGAAATGGCCGTAGACCGTCTAGAAAATATCGTTTCGCTATCAAAGCGTCGTGGATTTGTATTCCCTTCCTCTGAAATTTATGGAGGCTTGCGCGCTTCCTGGGATTACGGTCCCCTCGGAGTCGAGCTGAAGAACAATGTAAAGCGCCAATGGTGGAAGTCCATGGTCATGGGTCGCGAAGATATTGTCGGTATCGATTCATCTGTCATTTTGGCGCGCGAAGTCTGGGAAGCATCTGGGCACGTTGCAACATTTAGCGATCCGCTTACCGAATGTACTGCTTGTAATAAGCGTTATCGTGCAGATCATCTTGAAGAAGCTTACGAGGCAAAGCATGGCAAGAAGTTGGCATCCCTTGCCGATATGAATTGCCCAGCGTGCGGCAATAAAGGCCAATTCACAACGCCAAAGCAATTCTCAGGTTTGCTCAAGACCTTCCTTGGACCAGTTGAAGATGAATCAGGGCTTGCCTATCTTCGCCCTGAAACTGCGCAAGGAATCTTTATCAACTTTGATCAGGTACTAACTACCTCACGCAAGAAGCCACCATTTGGTATCGGCCAGATTGGTAAATCTTTCCGTAATGAAATTACCCCAGGAAACTTCATCTTCCGTACTCGCGAATTTGAGCAGATGGAGATGGAGTTCTTCGTAGTGCCTGGCACTGATGAAGAGTGGCATCAGTACTGGATTGATACTCGTCTTGCTTGGTATATCGATTTGGGAATCAACCCAGATCGCCTTCGTATTTACGATCATCCAAAAGAGAAGCTCTCGCATTATTCAAAGCGCACTGCCGATATCGAATACAAATTTGAATTTGCTGGCACAGAATGGGGCGAGCTCGAAGGTATCGCTAACCGCACTGACTTTGACCTGAAGGCTCACTCGGCTGCCTCAGGTAAAGATCTTTCATACTTTGATCAAGAGAAGAACGAGCGCTGGACTCCATTTGTTATCGAACCTGCAGCAGGCGTTGATCGTTGCACCCTGACATTTATGATGGATGCATATACAGAAGATGAAGCGCCTAACGCTAAGGGCGAGATGGAAAAGCGTGCAGTGATGAAGCTTGATCACCGCTTGGCACCAGTTAAGGCCGCAGTTCTTCCACTTTCTCGTAACGCTGACCTTTCACCAAAGGCGCGTGATTTGGCAGCCCAGCTCCGTAAGAACTGGAATATTGATTTCGATGATTCAGGTGCTATCGGTCGTCGTTACCGTCGCCAAGATGAAATCGGAACTCCGTACTGCATCACCGTTGACTTTGAATCCCTCGAAGATCAAGCAGTGACAATCCGTGATCGCGACACAATGGCGCAAGAGCGAATTGCACTTGATCAAGTAGAAGCATGGTTAGCGCCACGTCTACTCGGCTGCTAGATCCACTTTCACTCCCGCTCAAAGATGGAGCTCATTTAGTAGATCCGCCAGTTGTCCTTGCTCCGATGGCTGGAATCACCAACTCTGCTTTTCGTAGGCTCTGTCGCGAACAAGGAGCGGGTCTCTTTGTCTCTGAGATGGTCACTGCGCGCGCACTATTGGAACGCATCCCTGAAACGTTGCGCATGATTGAACCAGGCGAAGGTGAGTGGCCGCGTTCTGTGCAGTTATATAGCGTCGATCCGCACCACATGGGAGAAGCGGTCAAGATGATTGGCCGTGAAAACTTGGCAGATCACATCGATATGAACTTCGGTTGCCCAGTTCCTAAAGTTACTCGCAAGGGTGGAGGTGCAGCACTTCCCTTCAAGCGCAACTTATTCCGCGAAATTGTTAAGGCTGCAGTAGATAACGCAAAGCCCTATGGAATTCCTGTCACAGTAAAGATGCGCATCGGTATTGATACCGATCACCACACCTATTTAGAAGCTGCTAAATCTGCAGCCGATTTAGGTGTTGCTTGGGTTGCACTGCATGCGCGTACTGCGCAGCAGATGTATGAAGGACAGGCAGATTGGTCTGCTATCAAGAACTTAGTTGAACATTTGAAACCAACGGGTGTTCCCGTGCTCGGCAATGGTGATATCTGGTCGGGCGCTGATGGTGTGCGCATGGTGAAGGAGACAGGTTGCGCCGGCGTTGTTGTAGGGCGGGGTTGCCTGGGTAGACCATGGTTATTTGCTGATTTAGTTGAATCTTTTAATGGGGGCGAAAAGAAAGTTCTGCCCACTTTGCACCAGGTCAGCGAAGTGATGTACCGCCACGGTGAGCTAATTGTTGATTACTTTGAATCTGAAGATCGCGGCTGCCGCGATTTACGTAAACATATGGCTTGGTATCTCAAAGGATTCCGCGTCCATTCCGAACTTCGTCGCCAATTTGGAATGGTGGGATCTCTTAACGAGCTGCGTTCTCTGTTAAATCAACTAGATGATCAGCCGTACCCAGTAGAGGTTGCTGAAAAACCTCGCGGCAGAACAAGTAGCGGACGTCCACCAACGCTGCCTGATGGTTGGCTCGATGACCCGGATGAAATGATTCATCTGGATGCTGAAGATATGTTCTCGGGCGGATAATGTTTAAGTTCATTCGTCGCGTGATGTCGCTGATTTTAGCTATCGTCATTATCGTTCCAGGGTATGCACTTTTCATCACTTGGAAAAGTGCACATCACCCACCATTTCGAAACTCTGCTGATGTAATTGTTGTTCCCGGCGCCGCTCAACTCAATGGCGCACCAGGTGAAGTTCTCTTAGCGCGACTAGAAGAGGCGAAGCAGTTACGCGATAAAGGTTATGCGCCTCTCATCATTACTGTAGGCGCCGGAGCGCCAGGAGATCGCACAACTGAAGCGGCAGCTGGAAAGTACTGGTTATCTCGCCACGGTGTTCCCAAAGCAAAGATTATTTCGCTTCCAGTAGGACGTGACACTTTCACTCAGACCAAGGCATACATCGCTGAGATGAAAAAGCGCAATGTTTACAACGTCATCATCGCAACGGATGCGTATCACTGTGGCCGGTCGATGAGAATGGCCAATGACTTAGGCGCAGTCGCAACATGTTCACCTGCAAAGACTGGCCCCAATACTCTTGAGAAATCTCGCACTCGTTACTTCATTCGTGAATCCGGCGCTTACCTGGCCTACATCACCTTAGGTAGACGAGGAATTCATATCAGTGACCATCTGACTAATAGCGGGCTTGTAAGGTATGTGTATGACCGAGTTAGTTAATGGATATAGCGCGCAAGATCAAGAGCGCTTTCTTGATGAACCGGCAAAACGTCCCGGGCGCACAGAGTTTGTACGAGATCGCGCGCGCGTTATTCACTCTGCAGCGCTTCGTCGCTTGGCAGCAAAGACTCAAGTCGCCGTTCCTTGGGAGAATGATTTTCAACGTACTCGTCTTTCGCACTCACTTGAATGTGCGCAGATTGGTCGCGAGCTAGGTGAATCACTTGGCGCAGATCCTGATCTTCTTGAAACTGCCTGCCTATCGCACGATATGGGCCACCCACCATTTGGCCATAACGGCGAAGAGGCTCTAGCGATTGTTGCCGAACCTTGTGGTGGCTTTGAAGGTAATGCGCAATCTTTTCGATTACTTACTCGCATTGAAGCAAAGACAGTTGATACAGATGGCAAGAGCCTCGGCCTTAATTTAACTCGTGCATCTTTAGATGCAGCAACAAAATACCCATGGCCGCGCTCAGAAAATCCTCGCAAGTTTGGCGTCTATGACGATGACGTTGAGATTTTCAATTGGGTCCGCGAAGGTGCACCGGCTGGCCGTAAATGTATTGAGGCACAGATCATGGATTGGTCTGATGATTGCGCCTACTCAGTTCACGATTTAGAGGATGCCATCTTCGCTGGCCAGGTAACGGTAAAGAGCTTTGATACAGATTTTGATGTGCTCTATACCGAGATGGTCAAGAGTTACGGATCCGATGCCAGCAAAGATGAGGCAGCTTCAGCTTTAACGCGCTTGCAACAACTCTCGTGCTGGCCCAGCAACTTTGATCGCACCCACCGAGCACTTGCTCGCCTAAAGGATTCCACTTCTCAGCTCATTGGTCGTTTTGTTCTCGCCGCAGAACTTGAAACCCGCAAGGTTCATGGCGATGGTCCGCTTACTCGCTACAACGCAAATCTTGAAATTCCGCGCGAACAGAAGATTGAAGTAGATTTCTTAAAAGCAGTAGCAGGCCACTACCTCATCAACGCCGCTGCGTCACAAGAGCGTTATGCCAAGCAGCAGACTGTTATTCACGAATTAGTAGAGATGCTCTTTAGCGCAGCCCCAGCAGAGCTCGATCCCATCTTTGAATATGATTGGAAGCTCGCCACTTCCGACTCTGAGAAGTTGCGTGTAGTGATTGACCAAATTGCCAGCCTGACAGACCCTGGTGCATATGCGCTCCATGCGCACCTTTCGAAGCGTCGCTAAGGTAGGAACATGAGCGGTCGCATTAAGGCAGATGACATTGTCTATGTCCGCGAGCATGCCCATATTGATGAGGTAGTCACTGCAGCAGGCGTTGCCCTTAAGAACGCTGGCGGGGGACAGAAGAAGGGCCTCTGCCCATTCCATGACGAGAAATCACCGTCATTTCACGTCACTCCATCAAAGAATTACTACCACTGCTTTGGTTGCGGTGTTGGCGGCGATGTCATTGATTTCATGATGAAGACCGATCACTTGAGCTTTACCGAAACTATCGAACGTTTGGCTTCACAGATCGGCTACACGCTTCGTTATGAAGAAGGTGGTCCAACTCAGCCAACATCAAAGCGCTCTCGTTTATATGCAGCACATGTTGAGGCAGCAAAGTTTTATCGTGATCTGCTCAATTCATCTCCTGATGCAGCCCATGCGCGTGATCTACTTACCAAGCGCGGCTTTGATAAGGCAGCCTGCGACACCTTTGCAGTTGGATATGCACCAAATTCATGGGATGGCCTCACTAAACATTTACGTGCTGCTGGATTTACTATCGAAGAGTTGGAAGAGGCAGGCCTATCCAAAATGGGTGACCGTGGCTCTATCGATAAGTTCCGCAATCGCATCATGTGGCCCATTAAAGATATCTCTGGCGATATCGTCGGCTTTGGCGCTAGAAAGCTCGCTAGCGATGAAGAAGATCAAGGCCCTAAGTATTTAAATACCTCAGAGACTCCTATCTACAAGAAATCACAAGTTTTATATGGCCTTGATATGGCCAAGAAAGATATTGCCAAGAACCGCCAAGTGGTTGTTGTAGAAGGCTATACCGATGTAATGGCATGTCATTTAGCGGGCATCACAACTGCTGTTGCCACCTGCGGCACAGCTTTTGGTGATGACCACATCCGCATTATTCGCAGATTACTTATGGATGCCGATACCTTCCGCGGCGAAGTTATCTTTACCTTCGATGGCGATGCAGCCGGTCAAAAGGCTGCCATGAAGGCATTTGGTGATGATCAGAAGTTTGTGACACAAACATTTGTGGCGGTTGAACCCGATGGGCTTGATCCATGCGACCTACGTCAACACAAAGGCGACTTAGCTCTGCGGGATTTGATTGCTAAACGAGTACCGCTCTTTGAGTTTGCGATTCGCACTGAACTTAAGAAACATAATTTAGATACCGCCGAAGGACGCGTAAATGCGCTCAATACTGCAGCGCCACTTGTTGCAGCTATCCGAGATAAATCGCTCCGCCCTGAATATATAAAGTCTCTCGCCGGCTGGCTTGGCACAGAGATGGAGGTTGTCACCGCTGCGGTAAATACAGCTCTAAAGAAGGTGACTCTGCAACAACCTGTCGCAGCACAATCCGGTAGCGATGATTCATGGCGCCCAAATCCAACTGAGCCAACTTTGATGCTTGAACGAGAAGTCTTAAAGGCAAAGTTACAAATGCCAGGGCTGATGACCGAGTGGAAGACTATTGAAGATGAGGCCTTTACTCACCCTGCATATCGCGAACTGCGTCGCATCATCGACTCCTTTGGAGCTGGTCCTATTCAACTAGAGAATGTGACCGATGAAAGAATGCGCCAACTCTTTACCGAACTTTCGGTAGAACCAGTGCGCACCGATGGAGCAGTCTCGGAAAAGTATGTTTCAAGTATCGTGGCACGAGTGCGTGAAGTTTTGGTAAGTCGCAAGATTGCAGATTTAAAGTCGAGTCTGCAGCGGTTAAATCCCGTTGAAAACGAGGCGCAATACAACGAAGCATTTGCGCAATTGGTCGCCCTCGAAACACAGAAACGCGGCCTTCATGAACTCTCGATCGGCTCGCTGTAACGCGCAGCAATTTCCTTGATTTTGGCAGGCGTTAGGCCCTGCGGTAGAGTTCGGCTTCCATTCCCTGATAGCTCAACGGCAGAGCAGTCGACTGTTAATCGACAGGTTCTTGGTTCGAATCCAAGTCAGGGAGCACAGGCTCCTCAAAGCCTTCCACAGGCAAAACTCAAGAAAGTTAGGCATGATCTGACTTATGAAGTTTAAAATTTCGCGTTCAGGCAAGATTCTCGCTGCCTTTGTAGCTGGAGCAGTCACCGCAGGATCGATTGCAACTGCAGCAATTACGCAACCGACTGGAGCAGTCAAAGCATGTGCGGATAACCGCACTGGCGCGCTCTTCATTTCAAGTACCGGCACATGCACAAGCGGTCGCACGCTCATAGAAATTGGCGGGAACGCCATGAATACAAAGGCGATATCTTCGTTAGTCACACCCTCCGTAGTTTCTATTGCAGTAAACACTTCTAGCGGAGGCGGCTCTGGTTCAGGTTCAATCTATAGATCAAATTCTTCTTCAAGTTTCATTATCACCAATAATCACGTCATTGAGTCTGCAGCTTCAACCGGAACTATCATGGTTGAACTTACAAATGGGGATCAACTTCCAGCAAAAATTGTGGGTCGCGATCCTGGCTATGACATCGCAGTCTTGCAGGTGCAGAAGGGAAACCTTCCAGTCATTTCGCTAGGAGATTCATCCAAGGTCAGCGTAGGAGATCCAGTTCTGGCTATTGGTTCACCACTCGGATTAGCGAGCACAGTAACAAGTGGAATTATCTCAGCGCTCAATCGACCAGTTTCGACTGGCACAGATGTGGCGCAATCTTATGTAAATGCGATTCAGACTGATGCTGCTATCAACCCTGGTAACTCAGGAGGCGCACTCGTTGATGCACAAGGTCGCATCATCGGAGTTAACTCCGCTATCGCCACACTCTCATCAGGTGGTGTTGGTGGAAACATTGGACTTGGCTTCTCAATTCCAATCAATGAAGCAAAGCGCGTTATTGATGAAATCATTGCAACTGGTAAATCAACTCGTCCAGTTCTTGGCGTCTTCTTCGACAATACCTTTACTGGAATCGGCGCCCGTATCGCTCGTTTAAGTCCTAATGAAGGAGCAGATAAAGCTGGTATTCCAGTTGGCGCAATCATCAAGAGTATTGATGGAGTCAAAATCGCTAATACCGATGCTGCCATCGTACGTATTCGTACTTACGTACCAGGAACGACAGTTTCGGTAATTGCAGAGCTTCCAACAGGAGGAACTCGCACCTTCCGCGTTACCTTAGGTTCAGCTCCTTCGCTCTAACGAGAGCGATAGAAGCGAGTATCTTTCACCCATGGCACTTTTCACAATGCAGGTATCTCTTCCAGACCGTCCAGGTTCACTCGGCATGCTTGCATCCGCAATTGGATCAGCGGGTGCAGATATCCGCGGGCTTGAAGTTCTGAAAACTGTTGATGGTGTGGGATACGACCAGATTATTGTGGCAGTGCCCGGCACGGATGCATCAGATTTAGTTGAGATTCTTAATTCAATCGGGGGAGTAGAAGTTCTCTCGATTGAAGCAATTAATAACGGCTAGCGCTAGCTCCAGCGCTTGGAAGAGAAGTAAAGAATCTTGGCTTCTTAAAGCGCTTGGCTTCAAAGGCAGACATCACTGAACTCTTCACATTTTCAATATCTTCTTGCTTCACAAGTGCAATAGCGCTGCCACCGAACCCACCACCAACCATACGTGAACCCAGTGCGCCTGCGGCTAACGATGCGTCTACTGCAGCATCGAGTTCAGGGCAAGAGATTTCATAATCATCGCGCAGTGAAAAATGAGATTCGTTAATCAATCTGCCAAGAGTCAGAAAATCTGAAGTGCGAAGCGCCTTTACTGCATCCATCACGCGGGCAATTTCAGTAACAGCATGGCGAGCTCGGATAAACTCAACTTCAGTAAGTTGGCTCTGCGCAGCGTGTAAGGCGCCGAGAGTTAAGTGGCGCATGGAAGGAATCTGAAGTTTGGCAACGACAGAGTCACAAGAGGCGCGACGTTCGGCATAACCGCCATCAACTAGTGCGTGGTGAGCTTGAGTATCAATAATCAAGAGTTCAAGCCCAGCAGATGCGACATCAAAGGGAATAGATTCAGTAGTTAGGTCGCGGCAATCAAGAAGTAGCGCCGAACCTACTTGGCCCATCAGCGAGACCGATTGATCCATGATTCCGCACGGCATACCCACGTAAACGTTCTCTGCCTTCTGGGTGGCGCGCGCTAAATCAGGGAGAGAGATATTGAGTGAGAAGAGTTCATTGAGTCCAACTGCAACCGAACATTCGAGAGCTGCAGATGATGACAGACCAGCGCCTGCTGGAACTGTCCCATCAACCAAGATATCGACTCCTTGGTTAATGCCTAGCGACCAGATAACTCCAAGAACATATTTCTCCCAGTCACCTTTGCTACCAGGTTTTACATCGTTGATATCGATAGTAAAGATGCGCTCTCGTCGCTGGTGAGATGCCACCCGCACAAGACCGTCGCTGCGCGCAGCGATTGCGGCATAGGAACGGTCTGCTATTGCAAAGGGAAGGACAAAGCCCTCGCTGTAATCAATATGTTCGCCGATGAGATTCACTCGCCCGGGCGCCTCAGCAATTACCTCTGGCTTGCGACCATATAAATCTTCGAAATGACGTGCAATCGTTGCCATTAACTTAGATCTTTACATCTTTTAATTGCTGAGCAGATTGCTCTGGCTTCATATCCATAATGAAAGCGCCCATGGCAGATTCGGAACCTGCCAAGTACTTGAGCTTTCCTGGTGCGCGTCGCACAGAAGTAATTTGCCAATGTAGGCGGAGCAGGTCGCGGCCTTCTCGAACGGGGGCTTGATGCCATGCTGCGATGTAAGCCATATCAATACCGAATACTCCATCAAGGCGCTGCATTACTTCGATAGCAATTGCTGGGAATGAATCGCATGCAGCCGGTGCAAGTTCGGTTAAATCTGCAACCGGTACGAGTGGAGTAACGTGAATTTCAAATGGATAGCGTGAGGCATAAGGCGTGTATGCAATCCAATGCTCGTTGCGAGCAATGATGCGCACCTGATCGCGTAGTTCGCGAGCCACAACATCGTCAAAGAGCACGTGGCCAGTCTTTTGATGATGAGCACGAGCAACTTCAAGCATCTTGGCAACGCGTGGTGGCAGATATGAATATGCATAAATCTGGCCATGGGGGTGTGCCAGCGTTACACCGATTTCTTCTCCACGATTTTCAAAGGGAGCGATATGCGCGATGTAAGGAAGTGCAGATAGCTCTGCGGTGCGATCACGCCATGCCTCTAAAAGTGTGCGCACTCGTTGTCGTGAAAGCACCTTGAATGAACCGCCATGATCGGCGGTAAAGCAGATTACTTCGCACTTGCCGGCAGCTACGCCTTCATCGGTATCTGCTCCAACCAAGTCGGGAAGCGCAAAATCTCCTGCTGGGGGTCGGAGTGATGGCGAACGATTATCAAAGACAACAACTTCGAAGTCACTTTCTGGAATTTCAGTAAGGAGCTCACCAGTAGTTGGGCAGAGTGGGCAGAGTTCTTTCGGTGGCAGAAAAATACGACCTTGGCGATGAGCTGCCATGGCAACCCATTCATTGACTAAAGGATCGAGGCGAAGTTCGCCGATACCGGGTTGATCTTCTTCAGGGCGCTGATCTTTTGCTGTGCGAGCTTGACCTGCGGTGTCGTAATAACGGATAGTGCGACCGTCGTTCATGGTGCGGCTTGTGCGCACTACTCCTGCTGTGAGTTCGAGGATTTCATCCATGATGTGCGTACTCTATCGTGCGCCCAGATATATCTCGTTAAGCCCAGTTAAGGGTTCGCTCGATCGCCTTCTTCCATCCTGCATATCCCTCTTGGCGTTCTGCTGCAGTAGATGTGGGGTTCCAACGTCGCGATTGTTGCCACTGCTTCTTCAGCTCATCTGTATCTTTCCAGAAACCAATCGCGAGGCCAGCTGCATAGGCAGCGCCTAGCGCAGTTGTTTCAGTGATGAGTGGGCGAGTGATATCGATTCCCATAATGTCTGCTTGCATTTGCATACAGAGTGAATTAGCTGTAATTCCACCATCGACGCGCATCTCTGTCATCGGTACACCACTATCTGCAACCATCGCATCCATGACATCGCGCGTTTGGTAACAGATTGCCTCAAGCGCTGCGCGTGCAAGGTGCGCTTTTGTTGCAGCGCGAGTAAGTCCGACGATGACACCGCGAGCATCACTTCGCCAATAAGGTGCAAAGAGCCCCGAAAAAGCTGGGACAAAGTAAATTCCAGCTGTATCTGTCACCGATGATGCCAGCGCTTCAGTCTCTGCCGCATGGTTAATGATTCCAAGTTGATCGCGGAGCCATTGGATTGCAGAGCCGGTAACGGCTACAGAACCTTCCAGTGCATACATGGCAGGCTGATCGCCAAATTTATAGCAGACAGTTGTGAGCAAGCCATTTTTTGATCTGACAATGTCAGTTCCGGTGTTGAGGAGCGCAAAGTTTCCGGTGCCATATGTTGTCTTTGATTCGCCACGATCGAAGCAGACTTGGCCCACCATGGCTGCGTGTTGATCTCCGAGAATTCCAGCGATTGGTACAGCGCTACCAAGCGGACCATGTGGATCTGTTGCGGCATAGATTTCAGAGGAAGATTTAATCTCTGGAAGCACAGATCGTGGAATTTCAAATTGCTCTAGCAATTGATTATCCCACTGCAACGTTTCAAGGTTCATAAGAAGTGTGCGGCTGGCGTTGGTCACATCGGTGAAATGAACTCCAGAACGAACTCCGCCTGAAAGATTCCAGAGCAGCCAGGTATCGATAGTTCCAAAGCGCGCGGTTCCTGCCGAAATCGCATTTTGCACAGCCGGCGAGTTCTTAATAAGCCAGCGCATCTTGCTGCCTGCAAAGTATGGAGCGATGGCCAGCCCGGTCTTATGGGTAATCTCATCGCGAACTTGTTGAGAAAAGGTTGCTAAGTAATCAGCGGTACGGGTGTCCTGCCAGACGATTGCGTTATGAAGCGGTCTTCCCGTTGTCACATCCCAGGCGACAGTGGTTTCACGTTGATTGGTGATTCCGATTGCAGCAAGGTCAGAGCCCAAGATATTGGCCTGCTTCAACGCTGAAGTAATTACTTCCTGCGTACGTTCCCAAATTTCAGCGGCATCATGTTCGACATAGCCAGCCTGAGGAAGTATCTGTCGATGCTCCATCTGATGTTGTCCAACAACTTTACCCGCGGCATCAAAGATCATGAAGCGCGTACTACTAGTTCCCTGGTCCAAACTTCCGATGTATGCCATATAGTTAAGACTACTAAAGTCCGATAAATCTAGAAACTAAGCGCAATAAGGAATTGGTAGCTTCACGATGTTTACATCTGCACTCAACCCAGAGCAACGCGCCGCTGCGCTATCGGCTCTTGCCACCGAGGAGTTCGACATTCTCGTGATTGGCGGGGGAGTAAATGGTGTCGGCGTTGCACTGGATGCGGTGACTCGTGGGCTCAAAGTTGCCTTAGTTGAATCTCAAGATATTGCAGCAGGAACATCCAGCCGTTCCAGCAAGTTGATTCATGGCGGCCTGCGCTATCTCGAACAATATGACTTTAAATTGGTGCGCGAAGCCCTTCACGAACGTGAACTCATGGTTTCAACGCAATGCCCTCATCTAGTTAAGCCGGTAAGTTTTCTCTATCCACTTACTGAAAAAGTTAAGGAGCGCACCTACGTGGGCGCAGGGCTTGCTCTCTACGATGCGCTACGAGGATTTAAGCGCGCGCTTCCTTCACATAAGCACCTCACCGGAAAAACGATTGCAAATATCTCGCCATCACTGCGACAAGACATCATCACCGGCGCCATTCGCTACTTTGATGCACAAGTCGATGATGCCCGCCACACCATGATGATTGCGCGTACTGCAGCGCGCCATGGTGCGGTAATCGCTACCAACGTCCGCGTTGATAATCTGACACGAAACGGCAAGAAGGTAACAGGTGTAGTTGCAACTGATCTCAAGACAGGCAAGACAGTCACCATTGCGGCAAAGGCGACAATCATGTGTGCTGGCGTCTGGAGCGATGAGCTACATCAACAGTTTGGTCTAACTCCTGGATATTCAGTGGCGATGTCGAAGGGCGTTCATATCGTCGTTCCGCAGAGCGCTATCCATTCAAAAGATGGCATCATTTTAAAGACTGCTGTCTCTGTTCTCTTCTTGATTCCATGGGGCGATAAGTGGATCGTGGGTACAACTGATACTCTCTACGAAGGCGACCGCGCTAAGCCGCTAGCTACGCAAGAAGATGTGCAATACATCCTTGATCAAGCCAATCGCGTACTAGAACCGAAACTTAAAACTGAAGATATCCTCGGTGTTTTTGCGGGGCTTCGTCCTTTAGTTGCCAACAATGCAACATCGGCTACAACAAAGCTCTCGCGTGAACACACTGTCGATCGCCCAGCACCAGGTTTTGTCAGCTTAGCCGGCGGTAAATACACCACCTATCGCGTGATGGCTAAAGATGCCGTTGACTTAGCTGTCCTTGATCTTCGTCGCATCGTCAGCGACTCTGTCACTGAAAAGCTGCCGCTCATTGGCGCTGATGGCTACTTTGCTTTGAAGCAACAAGTTCTCAAAATTGCAGATGGTTACAACATCAGCGAAGCAACTGTTACGCATCTTTTGGACCGATATGGTTCACTGATTTCAGAGATCCTCGAGATTATTGCCGAAGATCCATCTCTGGCAGAGCGCCTCATTCCTGATCTTCCATACATCAAAGCCGAGATACTTCATGCAGCTTCACACGAAGGCGCTCTCTCGGTCGAAGATGTCTTACTAAGACGTACAAGAATCTCTTTTGAGGCCAGCGATAGCGGGCTATCTGCAGCCGACACTGTCGCTGAAATCATCGCTGAAACCCTCGGTTGGAAGTCAGCAGATCGGAAAGAGTCAGTTCAATCTTTTGCAAAGGTAATCAGCGAAGAAGAAGCAGCTTTACGTTCTCTCGTTAATTCTTAATCTGGCCGCGGCAGCTATCTGTTGAGGGCTTCTTTGTTGGTTTCTTACTTGGCTTAGGTGCAGGCGTTGGTCCCTGCAAAATATCAAAGCTCAGCGGTGTCTTCACCTCAGCGTGTGTTCCGGTCTCATCGGTAAAGCCCACATGTCCAACCCAAGAGCCAGCTGGCATTCCTGAGATAGATAACTTCCATACACCGCTTGTTTCACGCTCTACATTTTGAATAACAGCAGGTGTTGTCAGGTTCTCTGGTCCAAAGTAATAGCGAACAGTTCCAGTAACTACAGGAGTGCTATCTGGGCGCTTTACCTCAACGTTGATGATGACGTTCTTATTGGTAGTCGAGGCGCTATAGGAAGAGATAACAATTGTCGATGTCTCATTCTTTGGCATGACATCCATAGGCTCTGGTTGCCATGTGCCGGTAAGGAGAGTGAGGAATTTTTCACGTCCACCGCTAAAAACATTGAGATCTAATCGATTACCAGGAACTCCATATTTAGGTGCTATTCCACACGAGGTGTATTGCCACATCGTCCAATTTGCTGAGCACTCTTTTGTGGTCCATGAGTGGACAAAACATCCGCCTGGCTTCACATTAGGTTTTGCATCAGGTTCTGCTGGATCAATTGCATAGTGGGCAATCCAGAGTGGGTATGAGTTAAGTTCCTTATCCCGATTCAGGGCAGTCTCAAGAAATGATGGTGAAGAGTAGAGAATTGGAGTGCGCCCAGTTTTTTCCTTGAGAGTCTTTAAGAATGTCTTTGCCCATAAAGTGGCAGCGCTGCGAGTCGCGTTCTTTGCGCAAGCGCCGGAGCTGCTCCACTGAATGCAACGCGTCTCAAGGTCAAGGGCATAGGGCAAGTCCTGATTGTTGTATCCACCAAGATCTGAAAGGCGCCAGATGACCTTCTGCACTTGGGCGCGTGCATCTTTAGCGATTGCTGCTGGTGTGCTGACATTTGGCAAGATTGCATAGTGATAAAAGCCGGTATAGATGCCAGCGTCTTGCGCTGCGTTGCGATCCATCTTCACATACTTCAAAGCCAAGCGATCGGCATCGTAGCGAGTATCAGATGCTTTGATCATGACAAAGCTCAGACCAGCAGAGTGCATCTTCTTAAAGTTAATGGGTTTGTCATTGGGGTGTTGCCAGCGGCTGACATCTGCGCCATGGAGTCGATCTCCTGGACCAATCAAACTCAGGTCGTCAGCTGCAACAGGAACAATTGTGAAAGCTGTTAGAGCCAGAGATAGAGCCAGGGCTAGTACTTTTCTCATTTCTCAACCACCACGACGGAAATTCCGAAGACATCGTAGATAGCGCCTTGGAGCGCTGCGCGATGGCGGATGCGAGCATCTGCATAGTTATGTCCGGTTGCTAATTTATTGGCATCGCTGAAATCAAGGGTCAGGCGACCATTTTCAAAGGATTCAAGGCGGGCATCGAAGTAGGCGATCCAGACAATACGGTCGCGGCTCTCGACAAGGTCGAGGACTTCATTCCATCGCTTGCGGATATCGCTGAGCGTTACTCCTGAAGGCATGCGGTGACTTTACCGCAAAGGCCATTAATGACGGGGAGCGCCAAGCCATTTGAAGTATTCACCGGTCAATATCACACGTAGGTTTTTGCTGCGATCAGGAGTGATTGATAGATGCTGCGCAATGCGGGCCACAATTTGTTCAACTGATTTCTCTGAAACAAATCTCACTCGCGCAATCTCAGAGTTACTCATTCCCTGTGCCACTAAACGGAGCGTTTCGATTTGGATATCGGTGAACTCATTGAGAATTGTTAGAAATGAATTTGCATGAATCGTCGAGTGAAGGCTTATCCACTTCATGGCAGAGCCATCTTGAGCTGAACCGAGACATTCAGCAAGAGCAAAGGTGATAATCGAAAGATCTGAGACAGACCGTTTCAGGATAATCCTGCTGCCTTTAGGGATATTGCGTTCAAGTAAACCAAAGAGCCTAAGGTCTGGACAAGAAGTAGTGATGACTATTCCCAGCTTTGGATCTATCTTGCGAAAACGTTGAAGTAAGCCAATTGCCTCTTCGCCGGAGAACTGCAGGTCAATCATTACTACTTCAGGCTGAAGTGACCGAAAGAGATTCTCAGCAATCAGCATATTGCTTGCTTCTCCAACAATATTTGTACTGTGCAATCTCAGGGATGCAGACATCGTGGCGAGTTCAAAAGCATCATCGTTGATGATGAGAACTCGCGCAGGATTTGCCTGAGTTTTAACCATGCACAAGAGTAAGTCGGATGAACGAAAATGTAGAAGAAGGGATATCCCTAGTTAGCTACTTAAGAATCTTCCTTATCGCTCTTGGTATTTCATCAATAATTTGCGTTGCAGATATTGGCGCTCCATCTGATGCAAGTAACGCGGCTTGATTATGAATAAATGCACCTGATGCTGCTACTTCAGCAAGACGATGAGGATTATTGAGAATTTCAATGTAGTTGGTAGCAACTAGCGCGCCAATGATTCCTGCCAGAACATCTCCGGTTCCAGCGGTGGCTAGCCACGATGTGGCCTTTGGTAGCGCTATGACGAAGTCATTATGTGCAACAACTGTCTGCGCTCCCTTGAGTAAGACGGTAACGCCAAGGTGCCGAGATGCCTTCTCTGCCCAATGAATGGGATCTGCCTCAAGAGATTCAGAACTTACAGTCAGGCCGCGTCGAGTAAGTAAGCGAGCGAGCTCACCCGCATGAGGTGTAATCAAAGTTGGTTGAGAGAGTGAACCAGCGAGGTTCAAAGCGCCAGCATCAAGAACTGCTGGCACCGTTTGCCCCTTTAACAAGGTAAACCAGCGATGGCGAAGCCAAGTCGTGAAATCACTCCGTTTTTTCTCGTGAATTCCAGATCCTGCTAGCCATGCTGTGACAGGTCCAGGCTGCACAACAACTTCTGGGGATGTGTGCAGAACTAGGTGAGCCAATCCTGATGAGCTATGAAATCTGATCATGCCGAGTCCGGTTGCACTTGCTGCAGCAGTTGTTAGGACAGCGGCGCCGGGATATTGGGCTGAGCCGGTAATAACACCAAGTACTCCACGTGAGTACTTGTGGTCGAGATCGCTGGGAGCGATGACGCAATTGCGGGCATCTCGGGAGGTAAAGACTCTCTTCTTTTTCTCAGGCATAACGCTCAGTCTACGCCTCGAATTTATAGCCTAGTCCACGAATAGTTTGGATAAGTACTGGATTAGCAGGATCTGCTTCTATCTTTGAGCGCAGACGCTTTATATGAACATCGAGGGTCTTTGTATCTCCGTAATAGTCACCACCCCAGACGCGATCAATAAGTTGTCCGCGAGTGAGCACACGTCCGGCATTACGAAGCAAGAATTCGAGTAGTTCAAACTCTTTGAGTGGGAGAGCGATATTGACTCCATTAACGCTTACCTGGTGGCGCTCAACATCCATTCTGATGCCAGCAATCTCATGAACACCAGTGGATTCAGGGCTATTGGCCTCATCGAGTGAACCGCGACGAAGAACTGCTTTGATGCGGGCCACTAACTCGCGCGATGAATATGGCTTTGTTACATAATCATCAGCGCCAAGTTCAAGGCCAACCACCTTATCTATCTCAGAGTCCTTGGCAGTTAACATGATGATGGGTACTTGCGAAGTAGTGCGAATGGCGCGGCAGACATCTATTCCAGAGACTTCAGGAATCATTAGATCAAGTAGAACTAAATCAAAGTTTTCGGACTTAAAGGCATCAAGTCCTTCTCTGCCTGTCTCGGCGATATGAGTTGAGAAGCCCTCTTTCTCAAGGAGAAAGCTAAGCGCCTCAGAGAAAGAGACTTCATCTTCGATAATCAATATCTTGGTCATGAGTGTGTTTCCCCTGTGTTGGAGTAGATGGGTAGTCGAAGTGCAAATGTTGAGCCAACTGCTGGAGCGCTCCAGACGCTGACATCGCCACCGTGCTTGGTTGCTACATGCTTAACAATGGAAAGGCCAAGGCCGGTGCCTCCGGTTTCGCGAGAACGAGCAGGATCGACGCGATAGAAACGTTCAAAAATTCGAGCCTGATCGGATTCGGGAATACCAATTCCTTGATCTGTTACCGAGATCTGCACAATTCCATCTTCTATTTCGGTTGTGACCGAGACCTTTGTATTTTCAGGTGAGTAGTTGATGGCATTCTCAATCAGATTATGAACTGCCATGGTGATCTGCTCGCCATCTCCAAGGACTATGGCATCAGGAGATCTGGTAAATGCCACTTCAATCTTTCTTGCCTGAGCAATAGTCTGACATTGATCCACCGCCACCTGAATTATGTCATCAATGCTTACTTCATCTGCCACAGAGAGCGGATCAGAATCCTGCAGTCTGCTCAAATTGATAATCTCTTGCACTAAATCTGTTAATCGCTTGGCCTCATGTTGCATGCGATTGGCGAATTTAGATACTGATTCTGGGTCATCTTTAGCTGAGAGAACCGCCTCGCTGAGCAGAGAAAGAGCGCCAATGGGAGTCTTTAGCTCATGGGAAATATTGGCGACAAAATCGCGACGGACTTCATGTACTCGCTGCGCTTCAGATTCATCGCTGATCAGAATCAAGATTAAATCTTCATCTTCTAGCGCAACTACCTTAAGCGTTAGCTCTCGCGTTCCTTCACCGATAGGCCCACGCGCAATTTCAAGTTTTCCATTATGAGGAACCCGGGTGCGACGCACAGCTCTGACAATTGCAGAAAGCTCTGGAGTTAGCGCTCGACCATCGCGTAGGACGTTAAGACTCTCAATTCCATTGGAGGAAAATATTGGTTTATCTCCAGGGCCAATGAGAAGAACATCTTCATCGAGATGATTTATGAGATCGAAGATAAAATCGGGGACAGGGCTATTGTGAGTTTCAGAATCTTCCTTGCGAAACCACATGTGTTAAGCCTAATGCTCGGGTAGCCGAGTTAACCGTCCGTTCATGCGGATGATTTCCATTATTCACCAAAGGCGCGTACTTTTGCCTAATGGCTCTCATCCGTTCGGTATTCCAAGAAGAACTCGATGGCGTCTCCCAATCCCTGGTTGACCTCACAAATATGGTGAGCGACTCCATTCATAAGGCTACCCAGGCCTTGATCAGCGCCGACTTAAAGCTTGCCGAAGAAGTCATCACCTTCGATGAGAAGGTAGATAACTACCAACACGATCTTGATAGCCGCATTATCGACATCATCGCTCGTCAACAACCAGTCGCAACTGATTTGCGTGCTCTGGTAACTGCGCTACGTATGAGCGCAGATCTAGAACGCATGGGAGACCTTGCCCACCACGTGGCTAAAGTTGCTCGTCTGCGTCATCCAAATTCTGCAGTCCCGAATGAACTCCATGCAACATTCACTAAGATGGGCACTGTCGCTGAAAATATTGCACGCAAGGTTGGAACCGTTATCGAAACACGTAACACCCTTCTTGCTCTAGAAGTTGAAAGAGATGATGACGAGATGGATGCCTTGCATCGTGAGGTCATTGGTGCCCTGACAAGCTCTACCTGGAATAAGGGAATTGACTCTGCAATCGATCTAACTCTTTTGGGACGTTATTACGAGCGCTATGCAGATCATGCAGTCTCAGTCGCTCGCCGCGTCTACTTCCTAGTCACTGGCGAATACTCGCCCGCTTAATTCTCGTCACACTCTCTTTTCTCTTAGCCGCAATATAGGTAGAGTCTCGGGTATGACATACAACCCAACACCTGCAGATAAGTTCACCTTTGGTCTTTGGACTGTCGGCTGGCAAGCGCGCGATCCATTTGGAGATCCGACCCGCGAAGCCCTTGACCCAGTACGGACAGTCAATGAACTCGCAGCACGTGGTGCATATGGCGTTACCTTCCATGATGATGATCTCTTCCCATTTGGTTCAAGTGATTCAGTACGTCAAGGACATATCAATCGCTTCAAAAAGGCACTTGCTGAAACTGGTATGAAAGTTCCGATGGCGACAACAAACCTCTTTAGCCATCCTGTCTTTAAAGATGGTGCGTTAACTAGCAATGATCGCGATATCCGTCGCTTTGCACTACGTAAGGCGATGCGCAATATTGATTTGGCTGCTGATCTAGGCGCAAAGATTTATGTCTGTTGGGGCGGCCGCGAAGGTGCTGAATCAGAGAGCTCAAAGGATGCTTACGTTGCGCTCGAGCGTTACAAAGAAGGTTTTAACGTTCTAGGCCAGTATGTAATTGATAAGGGTTATGACATCAAGTTTGCAATTGAACCTAAGCCAAATGAGCCACGTGGCGATATCTTCTTGCCAACAATCGGCCATGCACTTGGCTTTATTCAGATGTTGGATCACCCAGAGCTTGTAGGTCTAAACCCTGAAGTTGGCCACGAACAGATGGCAAACCTCAACTTTGTTCACGGCATTGCGCAAGCGCTCTGGCAGAAGAAGTTATTCCACATTGACCTCAACGGACAGCGCGGGCCTAAGTACGACCAAGACTTTGTCTTCGGCCATGGCGATGTAAAGAGCGCCTTCTTCCTTGTTGATTTGCTTGAGCGCTATCAATATTCAGGTCCGAAGCACTTCGATTACAAGCCAGTACGCACAGATGGTGATTCAGGTGTGTGGGCTTCTGCAACCTCGAATATGCGTATGTACCTAGTTCTCAAAGAGCGTGCAGCTGCATTCCGTAGCGATCCACGCGTCATCGAAGCGATGAAAGCATCGAATATTCCAGGACTATCAGAGCCAACTCTTGCAGCTGGTGAGACTTGGAAGGATCTTGAGAAAGATTCATTTGATGCCGATGATGCAGGTAAACGTGGCTATGGTTATGAAATTCTCGACCAACTCGCGATGGAGCACCTCATGGGGGTTAAGGCTTAACCTCGTTAGAATGCTCAAATGCGATTAGGTGTTTTAGATGTTGGCTCTAACACCATACATCTGCAGGTAGTTGACGCCCACCTAGGTGGACCGCCAATTCCTAATTCATCGCATAAATCAATTATCAAGTTGACCGAGTTTCTTGATGAAGCTGGCGCTATCACTGATGTCGGAATCGAAAAGATTACCGAAGCTATTCAGAAGAATATGGCGAATGCGCAGCACCTCAATATTGATGAACTGCTGGCATTTGCTACATCAGCTATACGTGAAGCAGTTAACTCTGACGAGGTAATTGCACATGTGAATAAGACTTGTTCAATTGATCTCCAAGTACTTTCTGGAGATGAAGAAGCTCGCTTTACCTTTCTGGCAGCGCGACGCTGGTTGGGATGGTCTGCAGGTGATTTATTGGTCCTTGATATCGGGGGAGGATCTCTTGAGATTGCGCGCGGAGCTGAAGAGAATCCAACATTTAAAACATCGATGCAATTAGGTGCGGGCAGATTAACTCGAAGCCACCTCAAGGGCGATCCATTCACATCGAAGTCGTTAAAGGCGCTTGAGGAATACATTGAATATCAGGTTGAGCCACTGGCAAGATCGCTTGCTACATTTGAAAAGGATGTGGCTGCCGGCACAAGTAAAACCTTTAGAACGCTAGCAAAACTTGCCCAGAATTTGCATCCAAAGTTAGGGGCGCACCTAACTCTCGATGCACTTGATCAGCTTGTTCCAGAGATTCAAGGCCTAGATTTAGAGAAACGGATCGAACTGCCTGGAGTTTCAACAGAACGGGCGCACCAATTAGTTGCGGGATCTATGGTGGCAAGACAGCTCATGCGCACCCTTAATTTGAAAGAGATTCGTATCTGCCCTTGGGCGCTACGCGAAGGAATCGTTCTGCATAGACTCGATTGGATCGAGCGCTAGAAGCTAATTGCTAGGTAGTCAAGGGCGACAATTTCACCCTTAACTCTGTGAACTAACCAAGCATCGCCTGGTTCGAGCTTTATCAAATCCTTGTTCTTTAGCTTTGTATTCAATATCCCGCGCAACATCGTTGGAATTACTGGGTTGTGGCTGCAAATAAGAATATTTCTCTCATCTTGCTTTAGCGCGTTAGCGAAAGATATAGAACGTTCTGGGTCAGATTCGAACGTTGCCTCATTCAAGCTAGGTACTTTGCTCACAACCAAACCGCGTGATTCACCTAATGGAGAAACTGTCTGTACGCAGCGCGTGAAGTCCGAAGAGTAAATCTCATCTATCGCAAAGGGAGCCAAGTGGTTAATCAGTGATTGCGCTTGAGCCAAGCCGCTTTCATTGAGAGTTCGCAAGGAATCATCGCCGTCCCAGTCGCCTCGCTCGAGCGCTTTGGTATGGCGCAAGATTATGAGGGTATCTGTGGGCCCTTCAATCTCGAGAAAGCGCTCAATCATCTCTTTATCACTCTGATGAGTAGCTAACTCAATTGAATCGGTTGGCTTAAGCCAACGTAATTGATCTACCTCTTCGTTAGCAACAAAATCAGATGCGCCGAGGGCTTGCGCGACCCAATACTTCACACGTTTCTGCGTCCCGTTATCTTCGTATTCAACAGATCCTAATTGGCGAGTAAATCTCGCTTTGATTCCAGTCTCTTCAAAAACTTCACGATAGGCGCAGGCAAGGGCGGTCTCGTTCTCATCAATCTTGCCCTTTGGGAGCGACCAATCGTCATAACGAGGCCTGTGCACCAGTGCGATTTCAATTTCACCCGCAGCGATTTCTCTCCAAAGTAAAGCCCCGGCTGCTCTAATCACGCGCGGTTGTGTCTTTCTACAAAGTGATCTTGGAAGTTAACTAAGAGATTTCCATCAAAGTCGCGAACTTTACGTTGCCAATTATTATCTTCAAGTAGAGCCCACGTTGAGTAAGAATCCGAAACTGAATCATCCAAGATTTTGCCTAGACGTTCTTTATGCTTTTCA
>JAIXPU010000028.1 GCA_027486075.1 Streptomycetaceae bacterium
CAACCCAGCCAGCGGCGCTGATTTCAGCCGCTAAACCCTTCTGATCTGGCCAGGCCCTAATCGATTCAGCGAGGTAGATATAGGCATCTGGATTTGATGAGGTCTTGCGGGCGATCGCCGGAAGGGCCCTCATGAGGTAATTGGTATAAATGGTGCGAAAGGGCGCGAAGGTCGGGCTGGAGAACTCGGTGACCACCAAGAGGCCGCCAGGCTTGACCACCCGATACATCTCAGCGAGCGCCTTGGCGGTCTTCTGGGTGTTGCGCAGCCCAAAGGAGATAGTGGCGACATCGAATTCGCCATCGGCAAAGGGGAGATTGAGGGCATCAGCCTTGGTAAATGGCAGGTGCGGGCGGGCTTTGCGCCCAGCTGCCAGCATTCCTTCGCTGAAATCAGCGGGGATCACGTCGGCTCCAGCTGCTGCCAGAGGCTCTGAGCTAGAGCCGGTGCCGGCTGCCAGATCGAGAATCTTCATCCCAGGGCGGGGCTCAATCGCCTTGGTGGTCGCTTTGCGCCACGCCTTGGTGCGGCCCAGGCTCAATAAATCGTTGACGAGGTCATAGCGCTTTGCCACGCCATCGAACATGGCGGCAACTTCATCGGGATTCTTATCCATATTCGCGCGGGACATGCGCTTATTCTCCCTGAAGGTAGGCTTCGCGCACAACTTATAGAGCGCTCCAGAAAGGTCAATGCGATGTCACTTCACTCAAGTTCTCTTCGTGCCACAGTCTTTCCACGCAGTACTGCGCTGACGCAAGCGCTCTTCGTTGTTGGTGGCGTTGGATTTATCTCTCTACTTGCTCAGATTGCAATTCCAGTTCCAGGTTCGCCTGTACCTGTTACAGGCCAGACTCTTGCCGCGCTCTTAATCGGAACTACATATGGCGCTCGCCTAGGTTTCATCACTTTCTCTACCTACATGCTCGCCGGAATCGCTGGAGCACCAATTTTTGCGGGTTCTACCCACGGAATTGAAAAGGTAATCGGAGCAACTGGCGGTTATTTGGTGGGAATGTTGATTGCATCCTTCGTACTCGGTTATCTCGCCGATCGAAAAGCTGATCAGAAATTTGTCACATCATTTCCTGCGCTCATTCTCGGTGATGTCATAATCTTTACCTTTGGACTTCTCTGGCTACAAGCCTCCCTTGACCTTTCATGGTCAGCGACGATTGCTGCTGGTTTAACGCCATTTATTCTTGGTGAAGCTCTCAAGATTGCCATCACCGCAACTTCACTTCCGCTTGTATGGCGAAAAATTTCACGTAGCCTCAATCGCTAAATGGCTTCCCTTATCCCCGTCACCACAACTCGTATTGGTGACCATCTTCCACTGCTAGACCTGCTCAACTCCGACGCACCTTTATCGTGGGTGCGAAATGGTGAGGGCCTTGTGGGATGGGGAGTTCATGCAACAACTACAGTCTCCGGAAAAGACCGCTTTGAAAAGGCGCGCACCTGGTGGCATCACCAACTCGAAACATTCGCTGTTGCTAACTCTGTTCACGGGAGTGGAACAGGCCCAGTTCTCTTCACCTCATTCTCATTTGATCGCAATGAAGAATCAGTCCTTGTTATTCCTAAAGTAATTGTCGGCCAAAAAGGTGCACAGTCATGGATTACTTGGATTGGAGATACTCCTCAGCCAGTTCTTCCCGAATCCCCCATGCAGCATTCACAAGGCACATTTACATTTGGTGGCGGCAGTATCAATACCTCTGCATGGAAAGAGCGCGTAGCGGAAGCAATTAAGCGCGTTGGCTCATCACAGATCGACAAGGTGGTTCTTGCGCGTGATCTCGTTGCAACATCAACACAAGATATTCAAACAATTCCTATTTTGAAGAATTTGGCGGCGGAATACCCATCGACATGGACATTTGCAGTCGATGGACTTGTGGGTGCAACCCCTGAACTTCTCTTAAGACTTTCTCGTGGCATGGTCACATCCCGAGTACTCGCCGGAACGATTCCTAAGACAGGCAATGATGAGAAAGATTTAGCACTTGCTGCATCTCTTGCTCGCTCATCTAAAGATCTCGAAGAACATGAATATGCCGTGCGCTCAGTGGCCGATGCGCTCGAGCCATTCTGTTCATCAACGAACGTTCCTGAATCTCCCTTTGTTCTGCACCTTGCAAATGTCATGCACTTAGCTACTGATGTCACTGGCGCACTTATTGAATCAAAACAACGCGTAGATGCTTTCTCGTTATTGCAGAGTCTTCACCCATCAGCTGCTGTCTGCGGCACTCCTCGCAACATCGCCTTCGACATCATTACCGAGATAGAAGGTATGAACCGCGGCCGCTACGCCGGACCTGTTGGCTGGATTGATGCCAGTGGTGATGGCGAGCTAGGTATTGCTCTTCGCTCTGGTCAGATCACAGATCGCGAGATAAGAATTTTTGCAGGATGCGGGATTGTTGCTGGCTCTAGCCCAGAGAAAGAGTTGGAAGAAAGTAACGCCAAGATGATTGCAATGCGCTCAGCGCTACATTGAATCTACTTGAGAATAAACCTTCTTTAAGAAATCCGCGTTCGCTTCGCGATCAGGAGCTGTAACTACTACAATACTCACGCCCTTCACTGGCGCTACAATCTCTGCCTTCAACTCCACCTGAGTAGAAATGTTCTTTGCTGGAACGCCAATTGCGCTAGCGATTGCTGCTAAGTCTTTGCCATGAGGTGTGCCGAAGACCTCTTCAAATCCTGGGACTCCACGTTGTGAAAGCGTTGAGAAGATTCCCCCACCATCGTTGTTGATAACGAGAATCTTCAGGTTGATATCCTCATTGTGAATAAGGCCAGTCAGGTCATGCAAGAAACCAAGATCGCCAAGAACAGCAACTGTGGATGTGCGCTGGGATGCGATACCGAGCGCTGTTGAGATATTGCCATCGATACCTGCCAGGCCACGATTAGCGAAGGTTTCAACGCCATCGCGCGCAACAGCAAAGCCCTCAAAATCTCTAATTGGCCGTGATGAGGAAACGAAGAGTGACGTTCCTGCGGGAATAGCTGAACCGATTTCGCGAGCAATCAAGGCTTCAGACCAAGTTGAAATATCGCCGATCATCTTGGCTGCGCGCTGCGAATACTTCTGCCACTTCTCTGCGTAATCAGAATCGGCTGGCTGCACTTCCACCTTGGGTAGCTGTAAGAATTTCTGGTTCGCCATACGATCGCCATCAACTGTGGCCATCCGTGGATCAATAACTATCTCTTTGCGAGCCATCTTGATGAAGCTGTTGATTGAACGTGAAAGCGTGGTGCGACCGATAACTACGACAGTATCTGGCGCCAAATCCTCGGCGATTGTCTTCGAAGTAAGGAAGACACTGGCATGTGAGATTGCGTTCTTAAAAGTCAGTGGGTCTTCGGCAATAACTGGCCAACTAAGTTCTTCTGCAAAGCGCCTTACTGCATCAGCGCTAAGCCCTCCGCGGTCATGGCCAATGACAAGTACTCCTCGAGTTGATTTTGTATAGAAGGTTCCAGGGGTTTTGCGATCAAAAACTTTCGGTGCAGAGATAGTTAAATCGTTGAGCCAGTTATCGCTCTTATCTCCGACAAGTGGTTCTTCAAATTGAATGTTGAGATGCACAGGGCCGCTCTGTAGTGAGTTGAAGGGAAGTTCCATCGGATAGACGCTGCCTGATACATCTGCAAAGTAACGGACAGCTTTTCCAAAGATGCGCGCTTGTTCAGTAGTTTGGTTAGCGCCGGTCTTTCGAAGAGATGCTGGGCGGTCTGCGGTAAGGACAAGGAGTGGAACATTTGTATGTGATGCCTCTAAAACTGCTGGGTGGTAGTTAGCAACTGCGGTGCCGCTTGTGCAGACGATCGGCACGGGCCGGCCAGATGCTTTTGCAATACCGAGTGCGAAGAAGGCTGCTGTGCGCTCATCGATGCGCACATGAAGTTTGATGAGCCCTTTAACGCTGGCTTGATGAAAGGCGATTGAAAGAGGTGCGTTACGTGAGCCAGGAGAGATGACAACATCAGTAACTCCGGCCTCGATGATCTGGCGAACGATGACGCGAGCAAGCAGAGTGGATGGGTTCACTACAGGAGCTCCGCTGTCTTCATAACGCGATTCTTCCACCATTCGTAGCGGTCGGGCGCCACTTCATATCCGTTGAAGTCAGGCTCAACTTCTGCAATTTCAATTGCACCATTAACGATAGGCATAGATGCGACATCAGCGCTAAGAAGTGAGCCTGTCCCTAGGCCGCAATCGAAGTTCATTTCTGGAAATGATGCGGCAAGTGTTAATCCGTAATTGATACCGACCGCACTTTCGAGAGCGCTTGAAACAACGACTGGAAGTTTGTGATGTTCAGCCAATTTATGAGCACGTTCAATTCCACCAAGTGGTTGAACTTTAAGCATCACAAGATC
>JAIXPU010000144.1 GCA_027486075.1 Streptomycetaceae bacterium
ACTCGCCATTGAATTTATCCTTTATACGCAGAGGTTAAGTATGAACGAGGAGCTAGCGAATCTGAAGCAGGCTCAACGACGCCAGCAATCCAAGCTTTCATGCCGCGCGCGGCCAGCGAACGAATTACTAAATCCCCGACCGCCGGATCCACAATCGCAGACATTCCGATGCCACAGTTCCAGGTGCGTTCCATATCCGATTGCGGTACCGCAGCGACTTCAGATAAGAATTTCACTTCGGCAGGAAGTGACCAGGTTGAACGGTCATAGACCGCTGTAAGCCCTGCTGGAATCACACGTGCAGTGTTATCAGCTAGCCCACCACCGGTGATGTGGCTAAAGGTGCGTAGTTTTTCGCCTTGCGCCTTGATGAGCGCCAGACAGTCAAGGGTGTAGATCTCTGTCGGAGTTAACAAGATTTCGCCAAGAGATGCTGATAGACCTTCATATGTCTTTGTTAAATCCAACTTTTGTGTCGCCAGAATATGGCGGATAAGTGAATAGCCATTTGCATGGAAACCACTTGCGGGCATGGCGATGATGAGGTCGCCGGCCTTCACGCGATGAGCGCCCAACTGAAGTGGCGCATCTACGACGCCAGTTGCAGCTCCTGCAATATCGAATTCATCTTCGCCTAATAAACCTGGGTGTTCAGCTGTTTCGCCACCGATCAGAGCCGTTCCGGCCTTTTCGCAGCCGCGCGCAATGCCAGCCACAATGTCAGCGATTCGTTCTGGAATAACTTTTCCAACAGCGATGTAATCAGTCATAAAGAGAGGTTCAGCGCCACAGACAACTAAGTCATCGACAACCATCGCTACAAGATCTTCGCCGATGGTGTCGTACTTGCCCATCTGGCGAGCAATCTCAGTCTTTGTGCCAACGCCATCGGTTGATGTAGCAAGTAGTGGTTGCTTCATAGATTTCAAAGCAGATGCATCAAAGAGGCCAGCAAATCCACCGATTCCACCCATTACTTCTGGGCGAGAAGCTCGTGCAATCGACGCCTTCATTAACTCAACGGCGCGATCACCGGCATCGATATCAACACCTGAATCTTTGTAGGTTGCCACTACTTATGAACCTTCTCTGTATGAATATCAGTGACTTCTAGGCGCATCTTGCCCTCTGACATATCTGTCGGAATCGCAATCGGGTACTTTCCAGAAAAACATGCGGTACATAACTTCTCTGAGCTCACGTTCGTTGCCTCGATCAGCCCTTCTTCTGAGACATAAGCTAAAGAATCGGCTCCGATGGAGCGGCGGATTTCCTCAACTTCCAAACCGCTAGCAATGAGTTCAGCACGCGTTGCAAAGTCGATTCCGTAGAAGCAGGGCCATTTAACAGGAGGAGATGAGATACGTACGTGAATTTCGAGAGCACCTGCTTCGCGCAACATGCGAACCAAGGCGCGCTGTGTATTTCCGCGGACGATGGAATCATCGACAACGATGATTCGTTTGCCTTCGATGATTTCACGTAATGGGTTGAGTTTTAGGCGAATACCCAGTTGGCGAATTGTTTGTGATGGTTGAATAAATGTGCGCCCAACATATGAGTTCTTAACAAGGCCCAACCCATATGGAATTCCAGATTGCTTGGCATAACCAATAGCTGCAGGAGTTCCTGATTCAGGAACAGGAATCACTAAATCAGCATCTACAGGTGCTTCGATTGCTAAACGTTGTCCTATCCGCCCACGCACTGCATGAATGCTCTGTCCTGCGATTGTCGTATCAGGGCGAGCTAAGTACACATATTCAAAGATGCAGCCCTTTGGATCAGGAGTAGCCCACATCTGTGAGCGAATACCATCTTCATTGATTGCTAGAAATTCACCTGGCTCTACTTCGCGCACAAAGGCGGCACCGACGATATCTAGGGCTGCTGATTCAGATGCGACCACCCAACCACGATCGAGCTTTCCGATAACAAGAGGACGAACTCCGTGGCGATCACGCGCTGCATAGAGCGTGCGTTCATCCATAAATACCAAAGAGAAGGCGCCCTCTAACTTAGGCAGAACTGCAAGTGCACTTGCTTCGACATTCTTCTCATCCTGTAGACCGATAAGGGCAGTCATGATTTCAGTATCAGTGGTTGCACCGCGTGCGTTCTTTGGCGCATCTGCATCTAACTTCTGTACTAACTCTGCCAGATCACCGGTATTGGTCAGGTTTCCATTATGAGCAAGCGCCAATGTTCCGTACTTTGTTGGGCGCAGAGTTGGTTGTGCATTCACCCATGTACTTGATCCTGTTGTGCTGTAGCGGCAATGCCCAATCGCTAAATTGCCAACGAGTGAGGCGAGATCAGTTTCGGTAAACACCTGCGCAACAAGGCCCATATCTTTGTAGACCAAAATACGTTCGCCATCAGATGTTGCGATTCCAGCAGATTCTTGGCCGCGATGTTGCAGCGCATAGAGACCATAGAAAGATAGTTTGGCGACTTCTTCGCCAGGAGCCCACACACCAAAAACGCCACAAGCATCTTGCGGACCTTTATCGGCATCGAGCACATTGTGGTTTAACAAACCATCTGGGCG
>JAIXPU010000086.1 GCA_027486075.1 Streptomycetaceae bacterium
ACCTTGGTTGATCTTGTTGCAGCCGTTGAACCAACCGCAGTCGATGCGCTGATTAACGAATATGAAAAGTTATTTGATATCGCACCCGAGATTGCTAAGGGTGGACCACGCCATGATTCACTGCGCTACCAAGCAACTATTGAAATCGCGCTAGAGCGTTTCCTTGTAGCCGGAAACTTCGGCGCCTTCACAACAAATTTTGAAGATCTAGGTGCGCTCAAGCAACTTCCTGGACTTGCTGTTCAACGTCTGATGTCGAAGGGATATGGCTTCGGCGGTGAAGGAGATTGGAAGACTTCTGCGCTCTTGCGAATCATCAAAGCGATGACTGAAGGTCTGCCAGGTGGGACCTCCTTTATGGAGGATTACACCTATCACTTTGGACCAGGAGAACCGAAAGTTCTCGGCGCGCATATGCTCGAGGTCTGCCCAACTATTTCGACGCAGCGCCCACGCTGTGAAATCCATCCACTTGGTATTGGTGGAAAAGATGATCCAGTTCGCCTGGTCTTTAACGCACAACCGGCGCAAGGTCGCGTTGTTGGTCTGATGGATCTCGGTGATCGCTTCCGAATTGTCTCCAACGATATTGAGATCGTTCATCCGGATAAGGAGTTGAAGTCACTTCCTGTCGCCTGTGCAGTCTGGAAGCCAGCGCCGACCCTTGCCACCTCAGCTGAGGCTTGGATTTATGCCGGCGGCTCTCACCACACCGTCTTGAGCACCGCCCTGGACGCTGAGGCGCTCGCTGACTTTGCCCAGATTGTCCAAGTTGAGCATCTGCGAATCTCAAATACCACCACAATCGAGGATTTCCAGAAGGAGATCAGGTGGAATGGCGCCTTCTTCAAGCTCTCTAGCCTGACCTAAAGAGGTCGATTTCGCGCCCTCACCCGTAACCAAATTGTTATCACCCAAAGGGCCAAATGCGTTGACTACCCACCTGTGGCAAAGAAAGATGTCTGAGTGTAAAACCTAAGCCTTGCGGTTATGCCGCTTGCCTTAGGGGGTACGCAACCCAAGTGAGGAAAGTCCTCAAATTTAAGAAAGGCGCTACATGCTAAAGAAGTCAAAAGTCGCGGCTGTCTTTGCTGCAATTGCGCTAGCTGTTTCATCAGCTCCAGCATCAAATGCTGCAACTGATAAGCAACTAGAAATCTTTACCTGGTGGGCATCAGGTGGAGAAGCTGCAGGTCTTGCAGGAATGACAACTGAGTTCGAAAGACTCAACCCAAATACACCATTCATTAACGCTTCAGTTGCAGGTGCAGCTGGTGTTAACGCTAAGGGTGTTCTTGTTTCACGTATGCAAGCTGGCAATCCACCTGACACATTCCAGGCACACGCTGGCGAAGAACTATCTTCTTATGTAAAGGCCGGACAGATTGAAGACGTCTCATTCCTTTACAAGTCAGAAGGCTGGGACAAGATTTTCCCTAAGGATCTCATTAAGACCCTTACAACAAACGGAAAGATCTACTCAGTTCCTGTAAACATCCACCGTTCAAACGTTTTGTGGTGGAACCCAGCAGCAGCTAAGAAGGCTGGAATCACTAAGGCTCCAGCAACTCTTGATGCAATGATCGCTGATATGGCGAAGTTCAAGAAGGCTGGAATTGATGGAATCGCACTTGCTGGTAACGGCGACTGGGCGATTGCTCACCTCTTTGACTACGTACTTCTTGCTTCAATGGGACCAGATAAGTTTGATGGTCTATGGAAGGGCACAACAAAGTGGAACGGACCAGAAGTAAAGAAGGCAATTGGTCAGTTCGCTAAGGTTCTTTCATACGGTAACTCAAGCAAGTCACTTGACTGGCCAGATGCTGGAAAGCTTGTAACAACAGGCAAGGCCGGCTTCTTCATCATGGGTGACTGGGCTTCATCACAGTGGCAGTCAGAAGGCCTCAAGCTAGGCAAGGACTACACATGGGCACCAGGTCCAGGAACTGCTGGCGTATACCAGTGGCTCTCAGACTCATTTACTTTGCCTAAGGGTGCAGTAAACCGCGATGCAGGTATCGCATGGCTCAAGGTCTGCGGATCAAAGGCTGGACAAGATGCGTTTAACCCTAAGAAGGGTTCAATCTCTGCACGTACAGACTCAGATCCAAAGCTCTACGACAGCTACCTCCAGGCAGCAATGAAGTCATGGAAGAAGGATCGCCTCGTCGGTTCAACTGTCCACGGCGTTAACTGGGGCAATGCAGGTATGGCAGCGTACAACTCAGCAGTTGGCCGCTTCTACACCGGTGGAGCAAAGGATTCAGCGGGCTTTGTTAAGGCTCTCCTTGCAGCTCAGAAGGCAAACGCACAGGGATAATCCCCTGTTTGGTTGTCTCAACTGAACATCTAAGTACTGAAGTTCTGGCGGAATCAATATGATTCCGCCAGAACTTCAGACTTTTTCACAATTTCATAGCAAATGAATTTCTCAAATTATTTTTAGCAGTCCGAGAGGCGCAACTTCTGTGAGAGCCACCCGAAAGAAAATCCAGAACCCGTGGGGCGGATTTTTATTTGTTCTTCCATCCATTATTGCGATGGCAATCTTTGTCTACGGAATGATCGGCTACACCTTCGTAGAATCGCTAGAGAATAGATATAACGCTTACACCACCAAAATTGAGTTTGTCGGCCTAGTCAATTACATCGAACTCTGGTCAGACCCTGAATTTACCCACGCACTCTCAAATCTTTTGAAATTTACTGCAGTATTCATGATTGGCTGCATGCTCTCAGGTTTGATCATGGCGCTCTTGCTCGAGAAGGGGATTAAGGGCGAAGGATTCTTCCGCTCGACCTATCTCTACCCAATGGCTATCTCATTTATCGCTATGGGAACTTCCTGGCGCTGGTTGATGGACTCGGCTCGTGATGACGATGCAACTGGTCTTAACTACATCTTAAAAAATATTGGCCTTGGGGCTCTGCAGAGCGATTGGTATACCTCAGAGGCAGGCTCGATGTATGCCATGGCTCTACCTGCAATCTGGCAGATGGCTGGATATGTGATGGCGCTCTTCTTGGCCGGCTTCCGTGGAATTCCTGATGATCTACGTGAAGCTGCGAGAGTCGATGGCGCCTCTGAATACAAGATCTATCGCCACATCCTCTTCCCACAACTATCGCCAACATTCCTGACAGTTCTTATTATCTTGGGCCATATCTCTATGAAGGTCTTCGACCTCATCTTCGGTATCGCCACAAAGAGCTATGTCACCAAGGTTCTGGCTATTTATATGTGGCAGACCATCTTCGATTTCCAGAACTATGCAAAGGGCGCTGCTATTGCAATCGTTATCTTGTTGATGATCGCAGTCGCCGTTATTCCATATCTAATCTATGTAAATAAGACAGAGGAGGCGAACAAATGAGTTCAGATCTTGCAGCGCGCGTGACTCAAAAGCTCGACGTTCGCACTAAGAAGCGTTTAGATGGCAAGGGTCAGTTCTGGCTCATCTTCCGCTATTTCGCTCTGACGATTCTCTTCGTTATTGCAGCCCTTCCGATTTACGTAATGGTTATCAACTCAGTAAAGGGAATTACCGGCGTCTCTCAATCAGCAGCCTTTATTCCTCCAACTAGCCTGAACTTCGAAGCCTGGGGTCCAACATGGGAAGTTCTACGCGAGCCAATGCTCCGTACCCTCTTCTTCGTTACCCAATCTTCGATCATCTCTGCAGTAATCGGAGCAATCAATGGCTTCGTCTTTGCTAAGTGGAAGTTCAGAGGCTCTAACTTAATCTTCACAACATTCCTATTCGGAATGTTTATCCCGTACCAAGCAATCATGATTCCACTTACTAAGTTCAATCAGTGGGCTGGTATCGGTGGAAGTATCTATGTTCTGGTATTTGCTCACGTCATTTACGGTATTCCGATCTGTACCTTGATCTTCCGTAACTACTTTGCAGCAATCCCCAACGAACTCATTGAGGCTGCCCGTGTCGATGGAGCCGGAATGGTCCGTATCTTCCGCACCATCTTCTTGCCACTATCTATTCCTGGGTTTGTGGTGGTGCTTATCTGGCAGTTTACTTCTGCCTGGAATGACTTCCTCTTTGCAATCTTCCTCACCGGTGGTTCGCCTAAGCTCTCAGTTGCAACAACTGCGCTTAACTTCATTACCGGTTCAGGTAACCAGGTCTATTACGGAAACAATATGACAGCATCGTTAATCGTCTCGATTCCAACTTTGCTTGTCTATCTATTCCTAGGACGCTACTTCCTACGTGGAATGCTCGCAGGTTCACTCAAGGGTTAACCAAAGGGATAATCGAGGCGTTAAGAGAAGTAAAAAGCCCCGCTGCATACTCTGCAGCGGGGCTTTCTCTTTTACTACTTAGTTGATGCGGTTACCAGTTGCTGTATCAAAAAGGTGGACAGCGTTACCTACATTTGCCACGGTGACTGTATCTCCAGCCTTCGGTGGATTCTTTGGATCCCAACGAACGATTACCTGAACGCCCTCATCGGATGAGTTAGCGAACTTAACATTTGTATCTGCAGGCTTTCCGTAGACAAATGCATCTGAACCGAGTTCTTCAACAACTTCTACAAAGACATGGAAGCCCTTTGCTGCTGGAATCCATCCTTCTGGACGAATTCCGACAGTTACTGATGAACCTGCAGAGGCTGGAACATCGATATCGAGATCACCAAGATGAGCCTTGCCGCCAGATACAGGTGCAACAAGAAGGTTCATGGCAGGAGATCCGATAAAGCCGGCAACGAAGACATTTGCTGGCTTGTCATAAAGGTTACGAGGAGTATCAACTTGCTGCAGTAGGCCATCCTTGAGGACTGCTACGCGATCACCCATGGTCATAGCTTCAACCTGGTCGTGAGTTACGTAGACAGTGGTGATTCCAAGGCGACGCTGCAAAGCGGCGATCTGTGTACGAGTTGCAACGCGCAACTTCGCATCAAGGTTTGAGAGTGGTTCGTCCATTAAGAACACTTGTGGTTCACGAACAATTGCACGGCCCATAGCAACGCGCTGACGCTGACCACCTGAGAGAGCCTTTGGCTTGCGCTCTAGATAAGGTTCAAGATCAAGCAACTTCGCCGCTTCGCGGACTCGCTTATCGCGCTCAGCCTTATCGACTCCTGCGATCTTGAGTGCGAAGCCCATGTTCTCTGCAACAGTCATGTGTGGGTAGAGCGCATATGACTGGAAGACCATTGCGATATCGCGATCTTTTGGTGCAACGTTTGTCACATCGCGATCACCAATAAGAATTCGACCACCGTCGATTTCTTCAAGGCCTGCCAACATACGAAGTGATGTTGACTTTCCGCAACCTGATGGTCCAACAAGAACAAGGAACTCTCCATCGTTGACGGTGAGGTTGAGCTTGTCTACTGCAGGTGCTGTTGTGCCTGGGTAGATGCGTGATGCATTTTCAAATACGACTGATGCCATGTTTCTACTTCCTAATCCGGGCAGGTACGTGCCCGACGGTCCGAGGATGAGGTCGCCAGCCGGTTGGCTAGCGTGGGAAAGGGTATGTCAGGC
>JAIXPU010000045.1 GCA_027486075.1 Streptomycetaceae bacterium
CGCGTCTATCGCGCCGAAGATCCACGTGCACGTACGCTGCGTCGCACAGCGAAAGAACTTAACGCTCCACGCTACGCAGTTGCTGAAGCTCTCGAAAAGGCAGCGCTTAAGGAACTTCATGAGCGTCAACCAGATCGCGTTCTTGAAACCAACGTGGAATTTTGGGCGGCAATCATTCTGGACTTCGCAGAAGTTCCAGCACCGCTCTTTACTTCCATGTTTACTGCAGCTCGTACCGCAGGTTGGTCGGCACATATCTTGGAACAGAAGCGCACCGGTCGCTTGATTCGTCCATCTGCTCGCTACATTGGAAAGGCTCCTCGTAAGCCTGAAGATGTAAAGGGCTGGGACGGTACAGTCGAGCAGCTACACAAGTAGCGCCTATGTCTGTGCGAAATATCGTCTGGTTTCGCAGAGATCTGCGCGTTGGTGATCATCCAGCGCTCAACGCCGCCATTGAAGGTAGCGATGAAATCGTTCCGGTCTTTATCCTAGATAAAGCTCAGATTGCTGAAGCTGGCGAAAAATTGCTGGCATATATGGGGCAATCACTTCGCGCACTCGATGAATCGCTAGGAAATTGCCTGCACATCATCGAAGGCGATCAAGTTGAAGTATTGAAAGAACTTATCGAGATGTACGGAGTATCTGAAGTCCATATCTCAGATGAGTACGAACGATATGGGGCAGCGCGCGATGCTCGCGTAGAAGCAGCTGGAATTAAGTTGGTACGTACCGGAAGTCCTTATGCGGTGGCCCCTGGTCGTGTTGTAAAACCAAGTGATGCAACTCCGTATCGCGTCTACACACCTTTCTATCGCGCCTGGTGCACACATGGTTGGCGCGCACCAGCGAAGACGCCATCCAAAATTCCTGCGGTAAAGCCACCAACTAAGTACCGCGCCTTTCCTGATTTTCCTATGCCAAGTGGCGTCAACGTCATTGCTGCAGGAGAGGCGGCAGCTCTTGCCCGCTTTAAAGAATTTACCAAAAAAGGTTTAGATAGCTACGACGAAAATAGAAATTTTTCAGCCATTGATGGCACCTCGAAGATGAGTACTTATCTCAAGTTTGGCGAGATTCATCCACGCACCTTGCTAGCAAACTTGGGTGAAAGCACAGCCCACGATACCTTCCGCAAAGAGATCGCTTGGCGCGAGTTTTATGCAGATGTGCTCTTTAACAACCCGGATACCGATACTGAGTACTACGCCAAACAATTTAAGGCGATGCGTTATGACAAGCCAGGAAAGCAATTTCAGGCTTGGTGTGAAGGAAAGACGGGCTACCCATTTGTAGATGCTGCGATGCGACAGCTAATCCTTGAAGGTTGGATGCACAACAGAACTCGCATGGTGGTTGCATCGTTCCTAGTAAAGGATCTTCACCTTGAGTGGCAGCTGGGCGAACGTTTCTTTGCCCAGCATCTAGTTGATTATGACGTTGCATCAAATGCTCACGGTTGGCAGTGGACCGCAGGTACGGGCACAGATGCATCCCCTTATTACCGAGTCTTTAACCCAATCGAGCAAGGTCGACGTTTTGACGAGAGCGGCGATTACATCCGCAAATATGTTGCAGAACTAGCTCACTTAAGCGCTGCCGAAATCCACGAACCATGGCTATTTCTCGATGGATATTCGCATGGATACCCAGAACGCATTGTCGATCACGCCCTCGAGAGAATTGAGTCACTAGAAAGACTGAAAGAGATCAAGGTAGATAAGGCCGATCAGCCAATTGTGAAGAAAAAATAACTTCTTCTTGCACCTGCAAATCATTAGCGTTTTTACAAAGGCCCAGTTTCACTTTATCTTTCTCACCTAGCAACAATCGAGTGGGAGGAAGTCACGATGTTCTTTATTAAACGTCGCGTTATTGACTACTGCCGTATCACCAGCACCAGCTGCTGTCTTTAATTTTTTACTTCGCCCTTAGCTTTTCAAATTTATTTCACTCATTCAATTACAAACAAAGGAAAATTATGTCTATTTTGAAGAAAACACTTGCAGCAGCGGTGGTTGCTGGACTCGTTTCAACTGTTGGAGTTGTTCCAGCAAATGCAGCACCAAAGAATCAAGCTCGCTCGGTTGCACAACCTGACTGGTTGGAAGCAAACCTCGATAATCCTAAGGTTCGTATCATCGAAGTAAGCACAGAACCTGGCATCTATGAGCGTGGCCACATTAAGAATGCAATTAAGTTTGTTTGGCATACAGATCTTGTTGACACTGTAAACCGCGACATCATCAACGCAAAGAACTTCAGCAAGTTGGTTCAAAAGGCTGGCATCAGCGATGACACCACTGTTGTTCTCTACGGAGATAAGAACAATTGGTTTGCTGCGTGGGGCGCGTGGATCTTCAATATCTACGGCCAGAAGGATGTTCGCGTCCTAGATGGTGGTCGTGTGAAGTGGGAAAAAGATGGCCGTGCACTGACAACAGCTGTCCCAACTTTCTCAGCAGGTAACTTTGTTGCAACAAAGGCAGATAAGGCGATTCGCGCAACTTTGATTAACGATGTTCTTCCAGTTGCGAAGAAGCGCGTTAAGGCTGATTTGGTTGATATCCGTGGAGCAGATGAGTACAACGGCAAGATCTTTGCCGCACCTGGTTTCCAGGAGTTATCAGTTCGTGCAGGTCACATCCCTGGCGCGGTAAATGTCCCATGGGGTGCAAATGTGAATGCAGATGGAACCTTTAAGACTGTGGCAGAGCTCAAGAAGCTCTACGCGGATAAGGGCATTGACGGAAAGCAGAACATCATTACCTACTGCCGCATCGGTGAGCGTTCATCACTTACCTGGTTCGTTCTTAGCGAAATCCTTGGTTACAACGTCAAGAACTACGACGGATCATGGACTGAATACGGTAACTCTGTCGGAGTTCCAATCGTTAACAA
>JAIXPU010000061.1 GCA_027486075.1 Streptomycetaceae bacterium
GATGTGCCCATGATTGCAACCATCTGTCCTGGATTCACAGCGTTGGCGGCAGCGGATGTCACATGTGCATCGACATTGCCAACAGCTACTGCAATGCCTTCGGGTAGGCCGGTCCAGCTGGCAGCTTCTGCGGTTAGTGTTCCCGCAAGCGCACCTAACTGCCCAATCTCGTGTTCTAGCTTTTCAGAGATGAAGTTTTCAAACTTTGGATTAAGCGCAGCTAGACATTCGCGGCTGGGATAGGCGCCATCTTGCAACATACCTTTGTAGCCTGCTGTGCAGATATTGCGCACATACTTGCCACAGAGCTGCCAGATTATCCAGTCAGCGGCTTCGACCCATTTATCCATAGCGTTATAAATCTCAGGCGCTTCTTCAAGAAGTTGTAGCGCTTTAGCAAACTCCCATTCAGATGAAATCTTTCCGCCGTAACGCGCAATCCATGGCTCTTTACGAGAGTGAGCTAAATCTGTAATGCGATCTGCATGTGGTTGCGCCGCATGGTGCTTCCATAACTTCACAAAGGCATGTGGATTCTTGGAAAATTCAGGTAGCTCTGAAAGTGGAGTTCCATCTTCTTTAACTGGCAAAACTGTGCAGGCGGTGAAATCTGTCGCGATGCCGATTACTTGCGCAGGATTGATTCCTGATGATTTAAGAACTTCTGGGACAGTCTTCTTAAGTACATCGACATAATCAGATGGAACTTGTAGCGCCCAATCAGGTGGAAGTTTGGCGCCCGATGTTGGAAGAACTTCTTCAATAACCGCATGTGGATATTCAAAGACTGCAGTTGCAATTTCTGCTCCATCGGAGACTCGCACGAGTAACGCGCGTCCGGAAAGGGTTCCGTAATCAACACCAATGACATATTTTTCATCAGAAGATGGCATACGCGAAAGCCTATCTTTAATCTGCGGAGACGAGGAGATTTGAACTCCTGAAGGCTTTAACACCTTACCTCGTTAGCAGTGAGGCGCACTCGACCGGGCTATGCGACGTCTCCAAGTGTGGGGCAAGTCTACCGCCCTAGCGACGGCGAATTCTCCGCACAATTCGCCAGATTATTAGGGCAAGCAAGAGAACGCCGACGCCCTCCCAGAATGAAATCGGCAATCGTGAGTGCGCATCGAGAGCTTCGCTGACGACTGAACCTTCGGCGGTAATGCGCAATTGCGAAACGACTCCAGCATGGTCGCTTCCGTAAGGTGGCGCTTGCCCGATGATCTTTGAAGTCAGAACATCTATCCCGTTCTTTACAAAGATGTAATCAAGGCGATCGGTAAAGCCAAAGTCGTTGCCCATCTCTTTCGCTGCTGCTCTCCGTGCAGGATCTGCGCCGGTTAGCAGCGCGTTCATTCCCCAGGTGAAAGTTGCTGGATCACTGGCATCAGGGCCGGCATCTATGAAGTTAGCTTTGCGCATCACTTTATAGGCATTGCAGAGCGAAGATTCCGTTGGGCATTTCTCACTTGCTTCCGGTTGCTCTCCTGGGTTGGCAAAACCTTTTGCACGAGGATCGCGTGGATCAGAGTTAAAATCACCAATGACAACAATGGGTGATTTGGTCTTTGTTAAATCAGCAACTAACTGTCGCGCTTGATCAGCAGCCTTCGGCACTTTATTGCCATCCCACAAAGATTCAAGGTGGGTGCTGACAAAGCGGACGTTGCTTCCTTGCATCGTGATATCTGCCCAGGTGTAACCACGATAAATTTCCATAATCGTTGGAACGACTTTATAGACAGCGTCATACTCTGAATTACCCACTTGATTCACATACTGCTTGAGCTCTTTCTTAATCAGAAGAGCATCACCAATTTGAAATCCGCATGCGGCAGAGTCTTGGCTGAAAAGTGGTTGGAAGGTCTTGGCATCAGTTACTTTGGTAAGAAATGGAATTGGCCCTATGGAATAGCCAGGGTTGAAAGCCTGCTCTCCATCTTTTTCAGCAATGACATAGGTGCCACCAAGTGCTGCTAGTAGCTCTGATGTGAAGTTATAGACCTCTGTTTTTGCACTCCAGGGCTTTGCTTTGCAGTACCAAACAGTGGCTTCTTGCAGCCCGATCACATCAGGTGATTCATCAGTAATCTCTTTGGCAAGAATCGCTTTACGTTCTGCAAAGTTAGTTTCTTGCACCTGCTCCCACATAAATTGAGCAGCAGCGGGCAGATTCGGGATCAGCTCAAGAGCCACGCCAACATCGGCGCCCAAGTAAATGTTTCGGGACATGACGGTAAATGACTCTTCATCCGCATGGGCGGGCGTAATTGGTGCGGCAAGCAGGATGGCTGAGAGCAGCAGCGCTACTTTTTTCATAGCTGCGTATCGATTGGCTGGATTAATTCTAAATTGGCTCTCACGCTTTTAGTTTACTCACGCTACTATTCCGAAATGAGCGCTGCGCAGATAAAAGTCGAAATCTTTGATGAACGCCAATGCATCTTGGGCGAGGGTCCTGTTTCCACCGGTCCCACCCATTCAGAGGTGCAATGGGTAGATATCGAGGGAATGAAAGTTCTCTCACGCAATCTAGAGACAGGCCACGCGAGCGAGTATTCAGTCTCAGAGCACATTGGCTTCGTTATTCCAACAGAATCTGGAAAAGATCTATTGGGAACTGTAAGCGGACCAGTTCTATATGACGGAAAAGATTTCACACCATTTGTTACTCGTAGTGAGCCAGATGCCATTCCGATGCGATGGAACGATGCCAAGGTCGATCCTGCAGGAGATTTATGGCTTGGATCAATGTCATATACCGAAGATGGTGGCCATGGCGCTCTCTATCGTTTGAAGGGTAAGAGCAAAGAGCTCAAGAGGTTTGTTCCAGGAACAAGTATTAGCAATGGTCTGGCATGGAGCGCAGACCGTAAGACTTTCTTCTATATCGATACTCTAAATTTTGGAGTAGATGCCTTCGACTATTCACCTGAAGGAATTACCAATCGTCGATTAATCGCACCATTTAGCCAAGACCTTGGGTATCCAGATGGCATGTGTATCGATACTGAAGATGGTCTCTGGATCGCCTTTTATAACGGCGCTGCTATTCGTCGATTCGATACTCGCAATAACTTTGCGATGACTCATGAGATAAAAGTTCCAGCTACTCGCACCACATCATGTGCATTTGCAGGCAAGAACCTTGATCAATTAATCATCACCAGCGCTGAGCGAAATAACCCAACCAGCACTGCCAATGATGGACAGACCTTTATCTGCGAACCAGGTTTTACAGGGACAGCAACAACGCTATTTGCTGGCGCTTAATGTGATTCGCGTGGAGTCTTAGAACCGCTAGCTCCACGTAAGAAATCAAGATCTGCGCCTAAGTGCGACTGTTCTACATGGTCGATATAGAGACGTTCCCAACCACGTTCTGAATCTGCCAACGCTGCGACCATAGCCGGTGACGGCGCACGTGCTGCAAGTTCTTCATCAGAGATCTTCACATTGAGAGTGCGCGCCGGAACATTAAGTTCGATGACATCACCATTCTGCAGTTTAGAAAGTGGTCCACCGACAGCGCCTTCAGGAGATACATGGAGAACGACTGTTCCGAATGCGGTACCACTCATACGTCCATCACAGATACGTACTAGGTCAACAATTCCTTTTTCAAGTAACTTCTTAGGAAGCGCCATATTGGAAACTTCTGGCATGCCTGGATAACCCTTAGGTCCACATCCGCGTAAGACTAGAACGCTATCTTCATCAACATCTAGGTTTGGATCATCGATACGCGCATGGAAATCTTCAATACTTTCAAAGATTACTGCTTTACCTGTATGAACCAGTAGTTCTTGGCTTGCAGCCGCTGGCTTAATGACTGCGCCATCTGGTGCAATATTTCCGCGCAAAACTGCAATGCCCGCTTCAGGTTGCAGTGGGGCGTCGTACTTCTTAATAACAATTTCATCAAAGATTTCAGCGTTTTGAATCGAATCTACATATGGCTTTCCGGTCACAGTAATCGCCGTGCGATCTAGGTGTCTTTCGACTTCTTTCATTACCGCTGTGAGCCCACCTGCACGGAAGAGATCTTCCATGAGGAATTCTCCAGCTGGCTGCAGATTAACTAGAAGTGGAATACGTGAACCGATTCGATCAAAGTCATCAAGAGTGAGATCGACGCCAAGACGGCCAGCCATAGCAAGAAGATGCACAACCGCATTAGTAGAACCACCAATTGCACCCAATGCAACGATGGCATTGTGAAATGCACCCTTAGTCATGATGTCGCTTGGCTTGAGATTTTCTTCAACCATCTGAACGATGCGCACACCTGATTCGTGGGCTCCTTGAAGCAGGCGGCTATCAGGAGCAGGGACTCCAGCAAGGCCCGGCAAGCTCATGCCAAGAAGCTCTGCCATGCTGCTCATCGTTGATGCAGTTCCCATAGTGTTGCAATGGCCCTTACTGCGAATCATTGATTTCTCTGAGTTATAGAAATCTTCTTGCGACATCTTGCCCGCACGAACTTCTTCGCTAAATTTCCAGACGCCGGTACCGCAACCAAGAAGTTTCCCCTTGAAGGTTCCGTTAAGCATCGGTCCACCAGAGATAACTATTGCTGGAAGATCTACCGATGATGCTCCCATGAGAAGCGCTGGAATAGTTTTATCGCATCCACCAAGTAATACAACTCCATCAACAGGATTAGCACGAATCATCTCTTCTGCAGCCATTGCCACCATATTGCGCCATAACATCGCAGTAGGGCGAACATTCGATTCACCGAGTGAAACCATCGGCAAGTTGTAAGGAACTCCGCCGGCTTCCCAGATTCCATTCTTAACGCTCTGCGCAACTTCATTGAGATGCATATTGCATGGCGCTAAATCAGAGGCGGTATTAAGTATTGCAATCTGCGGACGTTTCCCAGTAAGCGTAGAGTCGGGATTACCACGACGCATCCAAGCTCGGTGAAGGTATGAATCCTTGGTATTGCCCCCGAACCAATCAGCGCTGCGCATTTTCGTATCCTATCCCTTAAGAAGTTACGCGGAAAGTCCGCTGCAAGTTGGTTTTGGTCCACCGTTTGGATTTCCATAACGGTGATAAGTAATTGCCACAGATTGTTCGATCAGCCAACGAGCCGCTTCGATATCGCCACGTTGCGCCACAGGTCTATGGTCGATAGAGATTCCCTGCTGCAACATCTCAAGTACTGGTGGCTTACTTGAAGCCAACCAGCGCACGCGCGCAAACTTCTCATTCACATCTCTCAAATCTGTCGTGAAGATGGTCTTGGCACCGGTCTTCTCGCAGATGTAATGAATAAGTGATTTCTCAGCCTGCGTTGTTGATTCATCGACCACCACAACAATCGGCGCCAAATAGTGACGATAGCGCTGAAAATTCTTTTCAACGAGAAGACCTGATCTATCAATTGCTTGTGAGCCAACCTTGCTCCACCAGGTATTGACGCCATAAATCGCTGCTTCTAAGTTGGTAACTCGTGGCCAATTGCGCAGAGTGTTTACATAGTTCAAGCCGCCAGCTTTGGCATTTGGGCCAACAGCAGATTTCTTCCAGCCACCGAATGGTTGACGATTCACGATGGCGCCAGTAATTCCGCGATTGACATAGAGATTGCCTGCTTCAACGCGATTGATCCACTCTTCGCACTCTTTCTCATCAAGAGATTGAATGCCAGCAGTCAAACCAAACTCAGTTTCATTCTGCCAATTAATCGCGGTATCAAAGTTTGGCGCTTCAATCACTGCAAGGACTGGACCAAACCATTCATTACGGTGTGACCATGAACCTGACTTAACGCCAAGCTTTACGCCTGGACGCCACATCAGCCCAGCGCTATCTAACTGCTTTGGTTCAACTAACCAGCTTTCACCAGCATCAAGCTGAGTAAGCGCGCGGTTGAGTGCACTTTCTGCAGCTCGAATAATTGGTCCAACCGTTGTTGAAAAGTTCCAACCAGCGCCAACGCTCAGAGATTCAACGGCATCTCTAAGTTGGCGCACAAATGCTGGATCGTTATAGATATGTGTATCAACGATGGCAAGGGATGCAGCAGAGCATTTCTGTCCGGCATGGCCAAAGGCTGATTGCACCAAATCTTTTACCGCTGCATCTATATCTGCACAGGATGTAATGAGAACTGCATTCTTTCCGCTGGTCTCTGCCATCAAGTTAATCTCGGGACGCCATGATGTAAATAAAGATGCGGTATCAAATGAGCCGGTAAGGATTAACCCATCAATGTCTGGGTGGGTGATCAGGTACTTACCATTTTCATCATCGCGCATCGGCAAGAACTGCAGAACATCCTTCGGAACTCCACCAGCCCATAGATGGCTCACGATTTCCCAGGCAGTAGCAACGGTTTCCGGCGCAGGCTTGAGGATGACGGTATTTCCAGCAGCTAACGCTGCGCATACTCCGCCAATTGGAATTGCATACGGGAAGTTCCAAGGAGGGACAACCAAGATGGTTCCTAGCGGTGTTGATTCACCAAAGTTCTGTGCAGTCGTTGCATAGAAGCGCGCAAAATCGATTGCTTCGGCCACCTCTGGATCTGCCTCTGCAACTGTCTTTCCCGCATCGCGCGACATCACCGCAATAGTTTCAGTAGTTGCTTTCTGCATCACAGTGGCAGCGGCAAAGAGGATTTCAGCGCGTTCTTCAATGGTTAGGACGCTCCACTTTGCCTGAGCGTTCTTAGCGGTCGCAACTGCGTTATCTACATCTGCAGCCGTTCCGACTGAGTAGTGGTACCAAACTTTTCCATTATCTGAAGGGTCGCTTCCCTCTTCTTGCTCTTTTGTAAAAATTTCTTTGCCATTAATCACAAGTGGAATCTCTTGATCTTTGATTCCACGAACCTTTTTAATCGCCTTTTCAACGGAGGCAATAAAGCGTGGCTCAGTTGGATCAGCGTTAGCTTCATTTTCAAAGGTAAGTCCCGTTAATTGCCCGTGTTCAACATGGCGCAGAGTTTCGGTAGTAATTGTGTGGCGTTCAGCGATGGATTTTAGGAATCGCTGCTCTTGATCAGCGAACTTCGCTGGGTTCTTTGCAATATCAAAGGCAGCCTTCAAGTAGTTCTCATCAGATGTATTTTCATCAAGGCGGCGCACTAAGTATGCAACCGCTGCTGCAAAATCATCTTTACGTGTGACTGGTGCATAAAGTAGAACTGGCTGACCTGCGCGAGTGACGGCAAGCGCTTCAGCATTTGCCATTCCTTCTAACATTTCAATATCGATCTGTTCTAGAACTCCGCGTGATTTAGCGACTTCAATCGCCCATGTCATATGGAAGAGATTGTGAGATGCAATTCCAATACGAACAGCCTTTGCATGCTCAGGGCGAAGTGCAGCATCAACTAAGCGCACGTATGAAGCATCAACATCTGATTTGGTGCGATACGGAGCAGCGCTCCAGCCATGGAGTTCGGCTTCTGCTCGCTCCATTGCAAGGTTTGCACCTTTCACTAAGCGCACTTTTATTGTTCCGCCAGACTTTTCGTAGCGAGCCTTTGCCCACTTAACAAGCTCACCGAAGAAGTGGTGTGATTCAGGAAGATAGGCCTGCAGTACGATTCCTGCCTTCATCGCAGCAAATTCAGCTTCATCAAGGACGCGCATGAAGGCAGCAACTGTCATTGGAAGATCTCGGTACTCCTCCATATCTAGGTTTACAAAGACGCCATGTTCTTGCGCCCCGCGGTAAAGAATTCGCATCTTTTCAGAGACGCGATCAATGGATCCATCAACATCAATGATGATCAGTTGGGCAACAATGGATGAGAGTTTGACTGAAATGTAATTAACTTCTGGGCGACGCATCATTTCTAAGATCGATTGGAAGCGCTGCTCTGCCTCGTGATCACCCAGAACTGCTTCACCTAATACGTTGATATTGAGAGAGATTCCTTTGGTAGCACGCTTTGCTAAATGTTTTGAGAGCTTCTCGCTTTCAGAGGCGAGGATTAAATCTTTAGATAGCGCACGCACTCTTTGGTGTACAACGCCCACAATCGGTCCAGGCACAACTCGTGACAACACGCCAATAAAGTGAAGTCCAAAGGCATTGACTGCACCGAAACCAACCAGACTGGCTTTCTTGGCTGCGCGGCGAAAGATTCGCGATGAAGATTGCACAGAGCTAATGCGCATTACTTCATCGGTGAGTGTGATTGTCGCTTCAATTGCCCTTGGGTCTTTAAAGAGTCGAGCAACGCGCTTGCGGCTCGCCTTTTCGCGGCGATCGCGTAACTTCTCAGATTGAGCCATCAACTCTTTTGTCTGCGTAATGGCGGTAGCCGCAAGCGTGTCTAGCGCAGTATCAGTCTCAAAGATTGAGGGCATTTCGCAAGGTTACCAATGGATATTGCCCTCTGCAGACCCTATAAATGTGAGATTGATAAGCGTAGGATTGAAATATGAATAACGAGAATGCAGATGTGACGACCGAGAAGCCAAAGCGCATCCACGATGAAGCGCCTTCCGACCTTTTTGCCAATTTCATGAAGTCAGGTTGGACGCCTTCAAACCTTGGGGATTTGCCGCCACTTGAAGTTGTTACTTATGCATTTACTCGTCGCCAAGTCTTATCAGAAGCGTTTAGGGGAATCAGACTTGTTCTGCCTGCTGGTGGCTACAAAGTTCGCGCCAACGATACTGATTACAACTATCGCCCACATAGCGCTTACGTGTACTACAGCGGAGTACAAGGCGCCGATGCAACGGCCGAAGCAGTATTAGTTCTTGAACCATCTGGAGATTCTCACATTACCTATCTCTATATGAATCCTCGTTCTACACGTGATACCGATGCTTTCTATCGCGATGCCAAGTACGGAGAACTCTGGGTTGGCCGTCGCTTCACACTCGATGAAGCTAAAGCGCGCTACCAAATTGAGACTCGTCACCTTTCAGAACTTGCAGGACTTCTTTCTGATAATAAAGAAACACTGACGCTTCGTTCAGTTGATCAATTAGTTGATAAGAGTGTAAAGACTCATGCACGTGAAGAAGAGTTCGCTACCTTTGTTTCAGAACAGAGACTCTGCAAAGATGAGTATGAAATCGCCGAGCTACAGGCAGCTGTTGATGCATCGGGGCTGGGCTTTAACGATGTTGTTGCTGCGATTCCTGCGGCGGTAGAGACTCCACGCGGTGAACGTGTATTGGATGCTGCCTTCTATGGTCGCGCCCGAATTCTTGGTAACGATCTTGGTTACAACACCATTGTGGGCGCTGGCTCTCATGCCTGCGTGCTGCACTGGATTCGTAATGATGGCGATGTCCATCGCGGCGAACTTGTCCTCGTTGATGCTGGCGTTGAAATGCAATCTTTCTACACAGCAGATATCACTCGTACTCTGCCGGTAGATGGAAAGTTCTCACCTGCGCAGCGCGCGCTCTATTTGTTGGTCTATGAATCACAACTAGCTGGCTTTGCAGCGATTAAGCCGGGCGTGCTCTTCTCAGAGATCAACAAGGCTTGCCAAGAGGTATTAGCTAAGGGCTTAGCCGATATGGGAGTTCTTACTGTTTCGGCTGAAGAATCACTGAAGCCTGAAGTTGGTCTGCATCGCCGTTGGACACTTCATGGAGTCAGCCACCACTTAGGTCTTGATGTTCATGACTGTGCGCAAGCGCGTAAAGAGATGTATCTCGATTCACCTCTTCGTGAAGGCATGGTTCTGACTGTTGAACCTGGTCTCTATATCCAACCTGACGACGAACTCTTTGCTCCTGAATACCGTGGCATTGGAATTCGTATTGAAGATGACGTTGTCGTCACTGCTGATGGTTGCCGTAATTTAAGTGAAGATATTCCACGCCATCCGGATGATATTGAAAAGTGGATGAAACGAATCTTAGGACGCTAGTAGATAGCCGCCGTAGGCTGCCAACAGACCAACAGCAAGAGATGCAACCACATTGATAGCAACTACTTTGTAATGTTTTAGCTCGTAACCTAAGAAGATATCAATGATAAATGTTGACCATGTTGTAAATGCACCCGCAAAGCCAATTGCAACGAAATCATGCCATTTCTCGGTAGAGCTATAACTCAAACCTATTAGAAACGAGCCTGCCACATTTACAACGAAGGTTCCGAAAGGCTTATCAGTAAATTTCCTGAAGTATTGATCGATGATAAATCTTGCCGGCGCACCGATGGCGGCCCCAATTATGATGAGGAAGGTATTCATCCACGCACCTTGATGAACCTTCGTGCAAACTTCAGCGCAAGAACAACCGTGATTAGCGATAAGAATAAGTTGAGAAAGAGGAAAACAAGGCCTGCTTCCCCTGGCGCTACCGCTTCATAAGTAACAGCTGAGAAGGTTGAAAGTCCTCCGCAATATCCAGGAAGGAGTAGGTAGCGCAGTTCAGTAATTCCGCGGCGCTCCATAAAGACCATCAAGACCATCGCCAGAGCCACAGCGATGAGATTCGCCGCCAGGGTGCCGAAACCAGTCGATGGAATTACAAGGGCAAGTGCATATCTAGTCAGAGTACCCAGTACGCCACCGACGGCAACTAGCGCTACCGCTTTCAGCGTTAAACCAACTTCTTGCTGGATTTAAAGATAGTTGTAATCACGCTAATGATGAGGGATGCAAAGAGAGCGGCCCAGAATCCGTTAACTTCAAGCTTTTCACTCCAGCGCGCAGTTAGGGACAACATCGCAGCATTTACTACAAGGAGAAAGAGCCCAAAGGTGACGATTGAAACTGGGAAGGTGAGCACTTTGATGATTGATCCAAAGAAGCTGTTAATCAGACCAAAGAGAAGTGCCACCCACAAGTAAGTCGTTACGCCACCGGCGACAGTGATTCCAGGAACCACCAGCGTTGCAATCCACATTGAGAAGGCGAGGACCGCCCAGCGGATAAGCAAACTCATTAGTTGCGCTTTTCTCGCTTCAAGAGTCCAGCAAACATGCGCGCTGGGTCGTACTTAATATCAACAACGCGCTCCTTCATAGGAATGATTGCGTTATCGGTGATCTTGATGTGCTCTGGGCAAACTTCAGTACAGCACTTTGTAATGTTACACATTCCAAGGCCGTGCTCTTCTTGTGCCTTGCGCTTACGGTTCTTCAAGGTATCAAGTGGGTGCATATCAAGTTCTGCGATGCGGATAAAGAATCGTGGGCCAGCAAATGACTTCTTATTCTCTTCATGATCGCGGATTACGTGACAGACATCCTGACATAAGAAGCACTCAATGCACTTACGGAACTCTTGGCTGCGCTCAACGTCGATCTGCTCCATACGAGCCTCGCCAGGTGCAAGCTCTTTTGGATGCTCGTAGGCAGGGACTTCCATAGCTTTCTTGTAATTGAAAGATACGTCGGCGACGAGATCTTTAATAACTGGAAATGCGCGAAGTGGCGTCACAGTAATAGTTTCGTTCTCATCAAATGAAGCAACCTGCGTCATGCAGGCAAGACGTGGCTTTCCGTTGATTTCCATGGAACAAGAACCGCACTTACCAGCCTTGCAGTTCCAGCGGACAGCGAGATCGCCCATCTGCGTTGCTTGTACGCGGTGAATGACGTCGAGGACTACTTCGCCTTCGTTGACATCGACCTGAACATCTTTCAGGCCACCATCAGTTGCGTCTCCTCGCCAGATGCGAAGATTAAGTTTGCGTGCCATTAGTTGGAACCGCCTTTCGCAATTTCCGCCGGTGTCATGTACTTCTCGAGTTCGTGTACATCAAAGAGATCGAAGAGCTCTTTAGGAATGACTGGCAAAGTCTGTGACTTGATATTGACCTTCTCGCCATCGAAAGATGCAATCTGATTGATTTGGCGCCAATCTGGGTTCATACCTGGGAAATCATCGCGGGTATGGCCGCCACGTGACTCTTCACGAAGTAGCGCAGACTTTGCAGTTGATTCAGCGACCAACAACATATTGTCTAGGTCAAATGCCAAGTGGAACCCTGGGTTGAACTTACGTCCACCAGCGACTGCAACGTTCTTGCTGCGAGCGCGAATGTCAGCAATCTTTGAGATTGCTTCCTCGATCTCAGTACGTGTGCGGATGATTCCGACCAAGTTATGTGTGACTTCTTGCAGCTCTGCGTGGAGTGAATATGAGTTCTCTCCACCTTGACGGCTAAATGGAGCCTCAATGCGAGCAGCTGCGGCTTTGATATTTGCATCAGAGACAGGGTTTGCACCGGCGCTCTTCACATATTCAGCAGCCCCTGCACCTGCGCGACGACCGAATACCAAAAGGTCTGTCAGTGAGTTTCCGCCGAGACGGTTTGAACCGTGCATTCCACCTGCTACTTCACCAGCTGCGAATAGTCCTGGGACTCCGATAGCTGCTGCAGTATCTGGCTCTACTTCAACGCCACCCATGACGTAGTGACATGTTGGGCCAACTTCCATAGCTTCTTTGGTGATATCTACGCCGGCTAGTTCATAGAACTGGTGCCACATAGATGGAAGGCGCTTTTTAATGACTTCAGCTGGAATTCGCTTAGAAACATCGAGGAATACTCCGCCGTGTTCAGTACCGCGACCTGCTTTAACTTCAGAGTTAATCGCACGAGCAACTTCATCACGTGGAAGAAGCTCTGGTGGACGGCGGTTGTTGTCCTGATCTTCATACCAACGATCTGCTTCTGCTTCGTTATCTGCGTACTTATCCTTAAATACATCTGGGATGTACTTAAACATAAAGCGTTCGCCCTCTGAGTTGGTAAGGATTCCACCTTCACCACGAACAGATTCGGTAACGAGAATTCCGCGCACTGATGGTGGCCAGACCATTCCTGTTGGGTGGAATTGCAAGAACTCCATATCAACAAGGTTTGCACCTGCCTTAAGAGCGAGCGCATGTCCATCTCCGGTGCCTTCCCAAGAGTTAGATGTAATCTTGAAAGTCTTGCCGACTCCGCCAGTTGCAATGATTACTGCCGGTGCTTCAAAGAAAACTTCTTCGCCAGATTCACGCCAGTACCCGTAGGCACCTGCAATCTTGCCGTTCTCTTTCAAAATTTCTGTAATGGTGCACTCAGCAAAGACTTTGATTTTTGCTTCCATGTCGCCGAATTCGCGACCATCTGCCTGTTGCAGCGCAACAATTTTCTGCTGCATTGTGCGGATGATTTCAAGACCTGTACGGTCACCAACGTGAGCAAGGCGTGGATACTCGTGTCCACCGAAGTTACGTTGTGAAATCTTTCCTTCTTTAGTGCGATCAAAGAGCGCGCCCCAAGTTTCAAGTTCCCAGATGCGATCTGGCGC
>JAIXPU010000002.1 GCA_027486075.1 Streptomycetaceae bacterium
GCAAAATCTGCCAACCGTTTAGCGCTTCCTGAAATGCCGGAAGAGTTATTCCTAGAAACTGTTCATGCACTTGTTAAGCAAGATGCTGGTTGGACTCCAGGAAAAGTAGGAGAAGCGCTTTACATTCGCCCATTTATGATTGCCACAGAAGTTGGCTTAGGCGTTCGCCCAACAAATAAAGCCACTTACTTACTTATTGCAACCCCAGCAGGTGCTTACTTTGATCCTTCCAAGGCGGTCTCTGTCTGGATTTCAACTGAGTACGTGCGTGCTGCCCTTGGTGGAACAGGCGAGGCAAAGTGCGGCGGAAACTACGCAGCTTCCCTGGTTGCACAGAAAGCTGCTGCTAAAGAAGGATGCGATCAAGTTGTCTGGATTGATGCCAAAGAGCGTAAGTGGATTGAAGAGATGGGCGGAATGAATCTTTACTTCGTTAAGGGTAAAGGCGCTGATGCAACTATCATCACTCCAAAGTTGACCGGAACTCTGCTTCCTGGAATTACGCGCGACTCAATTTTGTCTGTAGCAAAGGATCTTGGTTACAAGACAGAAGAGGTCATGCTCTCAATCGATGATTGGCGCGAAGGCGTTACATCGGGTGAGATCACTGAAATCTTTGCCTGCGGAACTGCGGCAGTGGTATCTCCAGTAGGTCAGGCAAAGTCTGCAATGGGCACATGGGTCACAGGAGACGGACAACCAGGTCCCATCACTATGCAGATCCGAAACCATCTTCTTGCAATTCAACATGGCACTACAGCAGATAAGCACGGCTGGGTGAAGAAGGTTTCTCTGTGACCTTAGACAAAAGTTCTTTCGATAGGGAAGCCCTCCATATCTATGACACCACTCTCCGTGATGGTGCGCAGCAAGAAGGCCTCAATCTCTCTGTCCATGACAAGTTAACGATTGCGCGCCATCTTGATGATTTAGGTGTTGGTTTTATTGAAGGTGGATGGCCGGGCGCAAACCCCAAGGACACTGAATTCTTTGCACTCGCTAAGAAAGAGCTCAAGTTAAAGAACGCAACTTTCGTAGCATTCGGTGCCACTCGTCGCCCCAATGTAAAGGCAGCAGATGATGTACTTCTTGGAGCACTTCGCGATTCTGGAGCACCGGCAGTAACCCTTGTTGCCAAGTCATATGACCGCCATGTTGATCTTGCCCTGAAAACAACGCTCGATGAAAACCTAGCGATGATTCGCGACTCAGTTACACATCTTCGCCAAGAAGGCCAGCGCGTATTTCTTGATGCAGAACACTTCTTTGATGGCTACCGCGCCAATCGTGCATACGCACTCGAAGTAATTCGTGTGGCCATGGAAGCAGGTGCCGATGTCGCAGCTCTGTGCGATACCAACGGTGGCATGTTGCCTGATGAGATCGCCGATGTTGTTCACGATGTATTGGGTGCGACCTCAGCGCGCCTTGGAATTCACTGCCACAACGACACAGGTTGCGCCGTTGCAAACTCAATGGCTGCAGTGGCTGCAGGTGCGACCCATGTTCAAGGAACGCTCAATGGATATGGCGAACGCACCGGAAATGCAGACCTTGTCACCATCATTGCCAACTTAGAGTTAAAGAAGAAGAAGGAAGTTCTTCCGAAAAACGCGCTCCGCGAAGCTTTCCGTATTTCACATGCTGTAGCTGAAGTAACCAATATTTCTCCATCACCGCGCCAGCCATATACAGGTGTATCTGCCTTTGCACATAAGGCAGGGCTACATGCATCTGCCATCAAGGTTGATCCATCTCTGTACCAACATGAAGATCCATCATCTGTCGGAAACGATATGCGCATGCTTGTTTCGGATATGGCAGGACGAGCTTCTATCGAACTTAAGTCAATGGAACTTGGCGTAGATCTTGGGGGAGACCGCGAACTCATTGGTCGCGTTGTAGAGCGAGTCAAAGAGATGGAATCTCGCGGCTTTACCTTTGAAGCAGCCGATGCCTCATTCGAACTTCTCTTGCGCGAAGAAGCAACCGGAAAGCGCCCATCTTTCTTTACTATCGACCATTGGCTTACAACAACTGAACGTGGCTCAAAGAATGACATTGTGACTAAAGCGGAAGTGACTGTTACTGCACAAGGTAAAGAGATCACATGCTCTGGCGCGGGAAATGGTCCCGTTAACGCATTCGATAATGCGCTGCGCGATGGCCTAAATCAACTTTATCCAGAGCTGGCTGCCCTTGAACTTACTGATTACAAAGTTCGCATCCTCGAAGGTCGCCTCGGCACTGGCGCCGTTACTCGCGTCCTTGTTGAAACATCTGACGGTAAAGGTGAATGGAACACAGTGGGCGTCCACGAGAACGTGATTGCCGCATCCGCCATGGCTTTGGAAGATGCCCTCACCTTTGGACTGTTACGTCAGGGAAGAAAGCCAGAGTAGATACTCGCATGAGCGATTTCGAGAGTGCGCATCGGGGCTATACCCATCATCTCGAAAAAGAACGCAATCTTTCGATTCATACAGTTCGTGCATATATCGGCGATCTTGATAGTTTCTTTGAGCATTTATCGCTTCAGAAAGTTTCCGCAGTTGGCGATGTCACCCTCGCTCACATCCGCTCATGGCTTGCTAATCAACAGGTCAAAGGCGGAGCGCGCACCACACTTTCTCGCCGCGCCACTTCTATTCGCCTCTTCACTAAATGGGCGACAAAGAACGGATATCTAACAAAAGATGTCGGTGCAACACTGGCTACGCCGAAAGCGCACCGCACCCTTCCTGATGTGCTCTCAGTATCTGATGCAACAACTGCGATGGATTCACTGGCTACACGAGTAGCAGAAGAAGAGAGCCCCATGTCGATTCGCGATTGCGCCATCGTTGAACTGCTCTATGCCACAGGCGCTCGAGTCTCTGAGCTATGTGGGTTAGATCTTGACGATATTGATTACGAACGCAACACGATTCGCGTATTAGGTAAGGGAAATAAAGAGCGCACGATTCCACTAGGGGCGCCTTCCATGAAAGCTCTCAATAACTGGATCAAAAATGCTCGCACCGAGTTGCTCACTGATAAATCCGGACGGGCTGTATTTCTTGGCGCACGTGGAAAACGTATTGATCAAAGAACGGTACGAACAATTGTCTATGAAGCACTTTCTGCCCTAGAAGGTACCGAGCGAATGGGGCCACATGCGCTTCGCCATAGTGCAGCTACTCACCTGCTTGAAGGGGGAGCGGACCTTCGTACCGTTCAAGAGATTTTGGGACATGCCTCCCTTGCAACAACCCAGATTTATACCCATGTATCGACAGAGAGACTACAAAAAGCATTTAAGCAGGCTCACCCTCGCGCTTAAGTTTTCCCACAGATTCGAAATTCGCGCTAACTGACGGTGTAATCTGCAAGACAAAACCCCGGCCGTTTGATCGACATCTTTCGATGTTACAGGGACGGTTCCGGGGTGTTCAGGAGAATACTAATGCGACCTCTAGACAAACACAATATCTATCCATTCGAAATTGTGGAGGAAAAAATCTCTGCCCCCAGACTTCGTCCATATCTCCAGGCATGCGAGGGAGACTCGAAGAAGGCAATTCTGCTTTACGAGTGGAACAACTCTCTATCCGCTGCTATCTGGGAGCTCATTGCAATTCTAGAAGTCGGGATTCGAAACACCATCGATACAAAAATGTCGGAGCGGCATCTGAGACTCGGACGAGAGGGGCACTGGATTTTTGACGTGAGCCATGAATTAGGTAGCTCTCCCAACAAAGGGCTTGACTCAAAGAAACCTTTTGAGGATGTCGAGCAAGCGATTGCGAGAGTGCGAAGGAATAAAAAGCCATTAGTCCCCTCGCAAATCATTTCCGAAACATCGTTCGGCTTTTGGAATCAACTTGTCTCGAAGAAGCAGGGCTTCCTGTGGCCGGATTTAGCTTCTGGCTTTCCATACGCTCCATCTCGTGACCAGCGATATATCTCAATTCTTTTTACTGATATTCGAGATTTAAGAAATCGGATCAGTCATCATCATCGACTTCAAAATCCAGCGATTGAGCGGGGCGAGCTCATAATCCTGGAAATGGCAAAGGCACTTCACCCCGAATACTGTGACTGGCTAATGAGCGTCAGTAGGGTGAGCCAGATTCAATCCCAGCGACCTTGACCCAGAAAAGGGTGGATTTTGCACCCCTTGCCGGCAGGTAAGATTTGCCTCGCACCAGAGAGAAATTTCCGGTGACATCTCAGCATCTATGTATGACTTGCTTTGCGACGATTACAAGCCACTTCGGTCCAGCGAGTAGTAATTCAATGGCTCTGCCATCTGAATCATTTAACTAGCATGGTCGGCGTTGTAGGTGCGACGGTCTTAGTAAATCGCTAAGACATTAACCGAGCAGGTTTTTATGTGCTGCGCACAAAAAACCTAAGAAGGAGCGTGCCGTCATGGCAGTTGTAACAATGCGCGAACTCCTCGACAGCGGAGTCCACTTCGGACACCAGACTCGTCGTTGGAATCCAAAGATGAAGCGTTTTATTTTCACAGAACGCAATGGCATCTACATCATCGACATCCAGCAATCACTTGCACTTATCGACTCTGCTTACGCATTCGTTAAGGACACTGTTGCTAAGGGTGGCCACGTCCTATTCGTAGGAACAAAGAAGCAGGCTCATAAGCCAATCATCGACCAAGCAGCTCGCGTTGGAATGCCAACCGTTACAGAGCGCTGGTTGGGTGGAATGCTTACCAACTTCCCAACTGTCTACAAGCGTATTCAGCGCCTCAAGGAGCTTGAAGCTCTCGAGAGCGCAAACGATCTCTTGCTTACAAAGAAGGAACTCCTTGTTCTTCGCCGTGAGCGCGAGAAGCTCTTCAAGAACCTTGACGGTATCCGTCACATGACCAAGTTGCCTTCAGCAATCTGGGTTGTCGATACCAAGAAGGAGCACCTCGCTGTTCAGGAAGCTAAGAAGCTTGGCATTCCAGTTATCGCAATCCTTGATACCAACTGCGACCCAGATGAAGTTGATTACAAGATTCCAGGTAACGACGATGCGATTCGCTCAATCGAACTACTTACACGCGTTATCACTGATGCAATCGTTGAGGGCCTTAAAGCTCGTACAGCAAGCGCACCAACACCAGCTGCAGCTGAAAATGCGGCAACAGAGGCGCTTGAGAAGGAAATTCTTGCGACTGCACCAGCAACCGACGCACCAGCTACAACCGTGGAGGCATAAGTAAATTGGCTAACTATTCAGCAGATGATGTAAAGCGCCTACGCGAAGCAACTGCAGCAGGAATGCTCGATTGCAAGAAGGCGCTCGATGAAGCAGATGGCGATTACGACAAGGCCATTGAAATCATCCGTGTTAAAGGACAAAAGGGCGTTACAAAGCGCGAAGGTCGCCTCACTTCAAATGGTTTGGTCGTTGCAAAGGTTTCAGGTGACCTTGGTGTCATGCTCGAACTCAATTGCGAGACAGACTTCGTTGCAAAGGGTGAGCGCTTTATTGCTCTCGGAGATGAACTCCTAGAACAGCTTGTCTCATCAAAGTCAGCAGATGTCGCTGCATTCCTTTCATCAAAGATGGCTTCTGGCAAGACAGTGCAAGAAGTTATTGATGAAGGAAATGCAACGCTCGGTGAGAAGATTGAAATCCGTAACGTTGCAGTGATTGAAGGACCAGTTGGTCTCTACCTTCATAAGACAAGCCCAGATTTGCCACCACAGGTTGGCGTCTTGGTCTCTCTTGCTAAGGAAGCGGCTGAAGTTGGTAAAGATGTTGCACAGCACATCGCAGCTTTCGCACCACGCTTCGTCAATCGCGAAGATGTTCCAGCAGACCTCATCGAGACCGAGCGTCGTTTGGCCGAAGAGACAGCTCGCGCCGAAGGTAAGCCAGAGGCATCGCTTTCTAAGATTATCGAAGGCCGCGTTACCGGTTTTGTGAAGGAAGTTTCACTTATCGAGCAGGCATTCGCTAAGGATGCCAAGAAGACCGTGAAGCAGATCCTCGATGAAGCAGGAACCGCCGTCAAGGCATTCCACCGTTTCCGCGTAGGTCAGTAAACTAACGAACAGTCGAGCGAAGGGAGCACTCATGCCAGGTTCTAGAGGGAATTACGGCAGAGTGCTCCTTAAGCTTTCTGGCGAAGTTTTTGGTGGCAAGAAGGGCATCGGTGTTGATCCCGATGTTCTCGCAGATGTGGCAAAGCAGATCGCAGATGTTGTGCGCAGCGGTGTTCAGATTGCAATCGTGGTTGGTGGAGGTAACTTCTTCCGCGGCGCCGAGCTATCCGAACGTGGAATGGAACGCTCTCGCGCTGACTACATGGGAATGCTCGGCACAGTAATGAACTGCCTAGCGCTACAAGATTTTCTCGAAAAAGAGGGCGTAGATACTCGCGTCCAGACTGCAATCACTATGGGCCAAGTTGCCGAACCTTATGTTCCGCGTCGTGCCATTCGCCACCTTGAAAAGGGTCGCGTAGTCATCTTCGGTGCAGGAGCTGGAATGCCATTCTTTACAACAGATACAGTCGCAGCCCAGCGTGCACTCGAAATCGGCGCTGGTGCGCTATTGCTCGCAAAGTCCGGAGTCGATGGCGTCTATAACGCAGACCCTCGTAAAGATCAGAGCGCAACAAAGTTCGACACCATCTCTTATGACGAAGTTCTCCAGAAGTCACTGGCTGTTGCAGATGCTGCAGCCTTTAGCCTCTGTCGCGAGAACAAATTGCCGATTGTTGTCTTTGACTTGATGACCAACGGAAATATCGGCCGCGCAGTTCGTGGCGAAAAGATTGGAACTCTCGTTTCATAAAGCGAGAGCCAGATTGATTATTGAAGGACTAGGGAGATAACGACCATGGCAGATGTAGCAAGCGCACTTAAAGAGGCGACAGATAAGATGAATAAGGCTGTCGAAGTTGCTAAAGATGACTTCGGCGCAATCCGCACAGGGCGTGCTCACCCAGCAATGTTTAACAAAATCATGGTCGATTACTACGGCACCTTCACTGCTCTTTCTCAGCTCGCCACAATTCAGATTCCAGAATCTCGTATGGCCGTCATCTCTCCCTTCGATAAGGGTGCAATGGCCTCTGTCGAAAAGGCGATTCGCGAATCAGATTTAGGAGTAAATCCAGCAACTGATGGCGCAGTCATCCGCGTTAACTTTCCGCAGCTCACCGAAGAGCGTCGCAAGGATTACATCAAGGTCGCCAAGACGAAGGCTGAAGATTCCAAGGTCTCAATCCGCAATATCCGCCGTACCGCCAAGGAACTTATGGAGAAGCTCGAAAAAGATGGCGATATCGGAAAAGATGACTTGAGCCGTGGCGAAAAAGAACTCGAGAAGATTACTTCTGATCATGTTCTAAAAATTGATGAGCTCCTCAAGCACAAGGAGGCTGAACTTCTCGAAGTCTAAAGACTTCCACTAATGAAGTTCACTTACCGTGTCTGATTTACATTCGATCAACGAGGCTATCAATCAGCGCGCTGGTCGAAAGCTACTGCCCTCTATCGGCGTTGGGCTATTTCTTATCGCTCTAGTCTGGCTTTCACTTTCCACATATCGATTCCTATTTGCCATCGTTGTCGCTATCGCCGTAGTTCTTGGTATTCGCGAACTTAACCGCGCACTATCTGCAGCTGATATCCATCTTCCTCTCTGGGCCTTAACTGCTGCAGGTATTGGGTTATCTGGCGCTACCTGGCTCGGGGGAGTCTCAGGACTCGCAGTCGCAACCGCAATTGCGCTGCCATGTTTATTGGTTCTGCAACTTCCACGTGGAACAGAAAACTTTGTTAAGACCGCATCAGCTTCTGCGCTTGTCCTGATGTATCTGCCATTTCTTGCAGGGTTTCTCATATTGCTTGCTCGTCCCTATAACGGACTTGAGCGAGTCATGACTCTGGTTGTTCTAGTGGGCTGCAATGACACTTTTGCTTATTTAACTGGCGTCATATTTGGAAAACACCCACTAGCTCCAAAGATCAGTCCCAAGAAGACCATTGAAGGCCTGATTGGTTCACTTATCTTTACCGTCATCGGTGGCTCGATTGCTTTCCATTACATCATGGGTTCAGATTGGTGGCTCGGTGCAATTGCAGGGCTGGTAACGGTCTTTACTGCAACTGCCGGTGACCTTATTGAGTCTGCGCTCAAGCGCGATTTAGCTATTAAAGATATGAGCAGCCTTTTGCCAGGACATGGCGGCATTATGGATCGCCTTGATTCCGTGCTCTTTGCAGCTCCTGCGCTTTGGCTGGCACTTGAAGTTGTGCGCCGCGCACAAGATTCTGGCTTGATATGACATCCGAGCGTCCAACAGAGCTGAAGTTAGTCTTTGACGAACCAGTGCAACGTAAGAAAGTACCTAAGCATTTAGCTGACTTTGGTCCGGCGGAACGTAAGGCGTTCGCGAAGGAACTTGGCTTCCAACCATTTCGCGCAGCGCAGGTTGCAACTCATTACTTCTCACACCTTTCCAACAACCCAGAAGAGTGGACGGATATTCCAGCGGCCGAGCGCCAAGTGATCGCTGATGCACTGACTCCAAAGATGATTGAACTAGTCACTACCCGCACAACCGATGGCGGAATGACTCGCAAAGATTTATGGAAGTTACACGATGGAGTTCTCGTTGAATCAGTCTTGATGCGTTATTCCGATCGCACAACTGTCTGTATCTCATCCCAAGCAGGCTGCGGCATGAACTGTCCTTTCTGTGCAACCGGACAAGCTGGACTTACCCGCAATCTTTCAGCTGGTGAAATCACAGACCAAATCGTTGCCGCAGCACGTACCTGTGCAAACGGTGAACTTCCTGGAGGACCAACACGTCTTTCCAACATAGTTTTTATGGGAATGGGCGAACCGCTTGCCAACTACAACGCAGTTGTGCGCACACTTCGTAACATTACAGACCCAAACCCAGATGGACTTGGAATCTCAGCGCGTTCTGTCGTAGTTTCAACCGTTGGATTAGTACCGGGCATTGAAAAGCTGACCGAAGAAGGAATCAACTGCACGCTCGCAGTTTCACTTCACACGCCCGATGATGAACTTCGTGACAGCCTGGTACCAATCAATAACCGATTTAATGTTCGAGAAGTCCTGGCTGCAGCCGATGCCTATGAAAAGAAGACAGGACGTCGTTACTCGATTGAGTACGCACTTATCCGCGATATCAACGATCAATCTTGGCGCTCAGACCTATTGGGTCGTCTCCTCAAAAATCGCAACGCCCACGTGAATCTCATTCCGCTCAACCCAACGCCAGGTTCGAAGTGGACCGCTTCCCGTCGCGAAGATGAGGCAGAGTTTGTTCGAATTCTTGAGTCCTATGGGGTTCCAGTCACAGTACGCGACACTCGTGGTCGAGAGATTGATGGCGCATGCGGACAGTTGGCCGCTAGTGAGAACGCAAAGAATTAACTAGTATCACCGCATGGCTCCAACAGTAGATTTGAAAGAAGCAGCGGCAGCATACGAAGCTGCAACGC
>JAIXPU010000075.1 GCA_027486075.1 Streptomycetaceae bacterium
CCATCGCTGAGTAATGGGTCGTATTCGGCGGTGATGACGATGGCCGGAGCAAGATTACTGAAATCTTTAGCCTGCATAGGAACCGCATAAGGATTCTGATTATGAGCATCGCCTTGTAGATACTGCTGCCAGAACCATTTCATCGCTTGCGTTGAAAGACCATAACCAGTGGCGTTGGTGCGGTAGGACTCAGTGTCGAAATCACGGTCATTGCATGGATAGATCAGCAGTTGAAAAGCTAGTGCAATATCGTTATCGCGCGCCTTCAGTGCGACGGCCGCTGCCAAGTTGGCGCCAGCGCTATCGCCAGCAACTCCCAGCTTGCTTGCATCGATAGCCAGTTCAACGCTGTTCTGTATGACCCAGAGCAGCGTTGCATAACAATCATCAAAAGGAATCGGGAATGGATGTTCAGGAGCTTTCTGATAATTAACGCTAATGATGGTGGCACCGCTCTGATTAGCTAAGCGCGCCAGAGATGCATCGTAGATGTCAAGAAAGTTAAGGGCCCAACCGCCACCATGGAAGTACACAATGGTGCGTTCTGAGACTTTGCTTGGTCGGTAGATGCGAATGGGTAGGTCTGCAGTAGGACCGGGAATAAATCGATTGCTTAAATCAAACAAAGGCTCCGGTGTGCCGGCTAACGCTGGTCTGCTCTGGGTGTTTCGGCGAATGACTTCAATAGGTGCTTCCCAGACTTGCGGCAAGCCTGCAGCAGCTGCAGCTTCTAGAAAAGCTTTAATCTCCGGCGCAAGTGGCATAGCGTTATTGAATCAGAGTTCACCGCGCGAAAGAAGGTCTAGCACTTCTTCGGCACGCTCTTGTAGTTGTGGCAAATCACTCAAACGATTGATGCCAGCTAACTGCTGCGCCATGCGATGGTTCTTAGCAAAGCGTTCGCGATGACGCGCCAAGAAATCCCAATACAAGGTGGTAAATGGACAGGCATCATCACCCACCCGCTTCTTAGGATCAAAGGGGCAACTCTTGCAGTAGTTACTCATCTTTGAAATATATGAACCACCTGAGGCATATGGTTTTGTTGCAAGCTTTCCACCATCTGCATGCAAGCTCATGCCAATTACATTTGGCACCATCACCCAATCGGCGGCATCAATAAAAGAACGGCGCATCCAATCGAGAAACTCTTGCGGAGAAGTTCCGGTAATAAGCGCCAGATTGCTCAAGACCATAAGGCGGGGAATGTGATGCACCCAAGCCCGCGCCTCGATATCTCGGACGTTTGTTGATACACAGTTCATCTTTGTTTTAGATGAATCTTCAAAGAGAGGTGGCAGCGAACGCTTTGCTGCCAGTCCGTTTTCGGCGCGATAGAGATCTCCGAAGAACCAGTAAAGCCCATTGATGTATTCACGCCAACCAATAATCTGACGGATAAATCCTTCCGCTCCAGCAAGTGGGATATCGCCCTTTTTAAATCGCTTGAGAGCAGCTGCGACAACTTCTTCTGCATGCAATAGACCCACATTGAGATATGGGCTTAGCAGGGAGTGATTCACCGCCCAGCTTTGAGTAGTCATGGCATCTTCATAAGCGCCAAACTCTGAGAAAGCTTTATTGAGAAAGTGGTCGAGTTGCTTGAGTGCAGCCGCACGCGTTGTGCCCCACGTTGTATCGGGAGCATCGCCGTACACAAGTAACTTGCGGTCGGCAATCTCTTGCAGAACTTCTCGATCAATCTCATCGCGTGGATGTTCAAGATATGGGGGCCATTTGTGTTCACCTTTTGGGGGAGGCAGGCGATTATCCGCATCGTAATTCCAACGTCCACCTACAGGCTCTGCGCCTTCCATCAAAATATTAAGGCGCTGTCTCTGTGCACGATAGAAGTTCTCCATGACCAGGCTCTTCTGCGCACCCGCCCACTGCGCAAAGAGTGGACGTGGAGTTAAGAAGAAGTCGTTGGGAAGAAGAGTGATACCCAGCTCTTGAAATTGTTGCAGCTGCTGATGTGAAGATGGTTCTGCGGCAATGAGGTTAGAGCCCGGGTTGGCGCTGCGATATTGCGCAATACCGGATGCAGTATCTGCGCTGCGGATGAGAGTGACCTGAAAACCTTCATCTGTGAGCTCTTGCAGGAAGTGATCGCGAGCTGAGATAAGGAAAAACAGGCGCTGCACATGCCAGGTGCGTGTAGTGAGCATTCGATCACTTTCCACAAAGAGAATCTGATGTGTTTCAGGAGTTGCGCTCTTGAGCGCACCATAATTGCGATGCAGATGATCGTTAAGAAGAAGAACTGTTGTCTTAACTTTTACCAAGTCTGGGTTCTATCTCGAAGTAATCGATATTGGGCAACGACCTCAGGAGTTGCTGGTGCATGCGCAGAGTGCACTTCACCTAAATTCCACTTTGGTGCATGCGCAGTTCCTAAGAGCGCCCATGCTGCTTGGCGCGCTGCTCCATCGGCAACATACTCACCAGGCTGGGGGACAAGAACTTCGCGACCAAAGAGCGCAGATGCAATAGTTGAGATGGCAGGGTTCTTTGCCGCGCCTCCAATAAGGAGCACTCGCTTTACATCCACTCCAAGATCAACGAGCGCATCAACTGCATCGACTAGCCCACAGAGCATTCCTTCAATCATGGCGCGTGCAATATCTTCAGGATTTGAGTTGGTGAGATTCATTCCCGCAAAGACGCCCTTAGCGTTGGGGCGATTAGGAGTGCGCTCTCCTTCGAAGTAAGGCAGAAGGGTTAATCCATGTGCACCAGGTGTTGCAGCAAGCGCAAGTTGGCCAACTTCTTCGTAGCTCTTACCGAGAATTCGGGTGGCAGCATCCAAGATTCGCGCCGCATTTAAAGTGCAGACAAGCGGAAGATAGCGACCCGTCGCATCTGCAAAACCAGCTACTGCGCCACTCGGATCATGTGTTGGAGTATCTGAAACCGCGAAGGCGGTACCGCTTGTTCCAAGTGAAACGACAACATCTCCTGGCTCTGCCTGTACGCCGAGCGCAGCGGCCGCATTGTCACCAGCGCCTGCAGCAATTGGAATTCCAGAGAGCGTCTTTCCGCCAAAGCTTGCCGGTTCAACGATGCGAGGCGCGATGATGGTGCGGTCAGTGCGCAGAGCTGTGCTTAAAATGTCGTGGCGATATGTGGATGTAACAGGATTGAAGTAACCGGTTCCTGAAGCATCTGATCTATCGGTAAAGAGCAGATCAAAATCTTTCCCGCCCTGTAACTGCCACGATAACCAATCATGTGGCAGCGCAACAGCAGCAACTTTTGCAGCGTTCTCCTTCTCATTATCTGCAACCCAACGCAGCTTTGGCGCCGTGAAAGCTGCAACCAATACTGAACCCACTTGCTCTGCGGTCTTTGCAGCTCCACCTAACTCGCTATTGAGATCATCTGCACTCTTTGCAGAGCGGGTGTCATTCCATAAGAGTGCAGGTCTAATGACGCTTCCTTCAGCATCGAGTGCGACCATGCCGTGTTGTTGTCCACCAACAGAGATTGCACTGACATCATCAATTCCACCTGCAGCTGCAATCGCGGCATGTAACGCGTTCAACCAATGTGCGGGATCAACCTCAGTGCCATCAGGGTGAGGCGCACGGCCCTGACGAATTAACTCACCAGTTTCTGCGTGACGAATCACAACTTTGACCGATTGCGTAGATGAATCCACGCCAGCCACTAATTTTCCCGCTAGGTGGTCACTATTAGCCATGGGCAAAGGCTAGACTGTGCCAGTCAGTGTTGACCACAGTGCGGCTTAATTACAGCCAAATCTCACTTTATTTTGGAGCGTTGCAATGCGTATTGGAATTCTTACTGGTGGCGGAGACTGCCCAGGACTCAATGGAGTTATCCGTGGTGTAGTTACAAAGGGAATCAAAGAGTACGGATATGAATTCGTTGGATTCCGCGATGGCTGGAAGGGCCCTCTTGAGGCGCTGACCATGCCCCTTGATCTTGCAACAGTAAAGCCAATTCTTGCTAAAGGTGGAACAATCCTTGGCTCTTCACGTACCAACCCATTTAAGATCGAAAACGGCGTTGAGCGAATTAAGCAGAACCTTGCCGACCAAGGCATCGACGTTCTTATCGCAATCGGTGGCGAGGACACACTTGGTGTTGCTACCAAGCTTGATGCGCTGGGCGTAAAGGTCATCGGCGTTCCAAAGACAATCGATAACGATCTCAACAATACAGATTTCACATTTGGATTTGATACATCAGTGAATATCGCAATGGAGGCAATCGACCGCCTGCACACGACTGCTGAATCTCACCACCGCCCACTGATTGTTGAAGTCATGGGCCGTCACGCAGGTTGGATTGCTCTTCACTCAGGTATCGCAGGAGATGCAGCATGCATCTTGATCCCTGAAGTTAAGTTCTCAGTAGACAAGGTCTGCGAATTTGTAAACTCTCGCTTCAAGACCGGAACCGCTCCCATCATCGTCATCGCTGAAGGTGCAATTCCACAAGATGGCGACATGATCACTAAAGATCAGCCGCTCGATGCCTTTGGCCACGTACAGCTCTCAGGTATCGGCGATTGGCTTGCTAAAGAGATTGAGACAAAGACAGGCCATCAGACCCGTTGCACTGTGCTTGGACATATTCAGCGCGGTGGAACTCCATCAGCATTTGATCGCGTCTTGAGCTCACGCTTTGGACTTGAAGCAATCACAGCTGTCCACGAAGGTGACTTCGGAAAGATGATGGCCTTGCATGGCACCAAGATTGCGCGCGTGCCTTTGGCATCGGCAACAGATGTCCTCAAGACCGTTCCTATCGAGCGCTACGAGGAGATCACTTCGTTCTTTGGCTAATCTCCGCGCGAGATTGCAACCGAATTGCCTACTCTTATGACCATGACATCGCCTTCCTCACAGCTCGATAACCTCTTTGA
>JAIXPU010000085.1 GCA_027486075.1 Streptomycetaceae bacterium
AAACGATCACGACCAAGCCAATGTGGATCTGCTGGGTCATGAACGAGATGACGTTGAAAGAGGTTGTAGGCAACCGGAGCTAGTGACATTGCAGTTCCGGGATGGCCATTGCCAACCTTCTGCACTGCATCCATGGCAAGGGCTCGGGCGATTGCCACAGCCTTATCGTCTAACTGATTCCAACCGGCGATCTGTGTCATCTCTACTCCTTAAGCGGGTTTTCTTACAACCGAAAGACGGATTCGCCACGCTGCGATCCACACTAAAACTGAACCTAAAAGATGGAAACCGACGAGCAATTCGGGTACGGCGAGCCAGTATTGGATATATCCAAGCGCACCTTGTGCAACAGCTAAGAGAATAAAAATATTGAGCCACTTCTTGGTGTCAAAGCGGAGATCTTTGGAGCGGTAGAAGATGAAGGTGATGATGAGTAGAATCCAGACGGATGAGCTGTGCAATCTAGTAATCGTTGAGATATCAAAGTCGAGGCGCGGCGCATCAACATCTCCTGCATGCGGACCACTGCCGGTTACCAAGGTTCCGATAGTGATGGCGATGAATGCAGTAATAATGTGGGCAAGGGAAAGTCGAGAAATTCTTACTTGGGTAGAAGATGTGCGCACCTGCGGATGATGGCGGCGTGAATGTAGCGAAGTGGCTGCGGCAATCAGAATAATTGAGAGAAGCAGGTGCGATGCGACTGAGAGTGGATTGAGATGGGTAAGGACGGTGATTCCACCGAGCACTCCCTGTGCCAAAATTCCTAGTATCTGTGTTGCAGCAAGGAAACGGAGATCGCGACGTCCACTGCGCACAACTGCAATCAGAGTTGCAACAGCTGCGAAGAAGAGCGCAAAGGTAAGTAGTCGATTCCCAAATTCAATCCATGCATGGAGTGCACCTTCTTCCTGTCCTTCAACGGGGAGGTAGGAACCAGGAACGCATTCCGGCCATGTTGGGCATCCCATCCCAGAACCAGTAAGGCGAACGGCGCCGCCGGTGAGAACGAGAGCTGATTGCAGAAAGAGGAGTAAGCCAGTCAGGGGACCCAGTACTCGGCCTGCAATGGTGCGCGGTTTACTCACGCTCGTAGCCTATGACCTTTGCTTCTCGCCGCGCCTCTCTTCAACTGGCAGCGGCTAGGGAATTACGACACAATAGTGTTGTGAAAATCGACGACCTGAGTACTCGCGAAGCCATCGCTCGCTCGGTCCTGGAAAATGGCCCATCAACTGCCGTCACCCTGGGAGAACGCCTTGGCCTGACGCCAGCTGGTATTCGCCGCCACCTCGATCTTCTCGTTCTTGATGGAATTCTGGAAGCGCGCGAGCCGCATCAGGCGCTCAGCCGCGGTCGAGGTCGCCCATCAAAGGTCTTTGTGATGACCGACGGTGGACGAGAAAAGTTTGAGCACTCATACGATGACTTAGCCGTGGCCGCTCTCAAGTTTATGGCAGCGCAATCAAGTGGCCAACTCGTTCAAGCCTTCGCGCAGTCTCGCGCAGATGACATAGAACGCAAGGCACTTGCTTTTTCGGCAAAAAAATCGCAAAAGAACCAAGCACTTGCAACATTTCTTACTGAGCAAGGGTATGCCGCAAGCATTGAGGGCAAGCCAACTGGTGATCAACTCTGTCAGCATCATTGCCCGATTGCTCACGTTGCAGCTGAATTCCCACAACTCTGCGAGGCCGAGACAGAAGCTTTCTCGAGAATATTGGGAACACATGTTCAGCGTCTTGCCACAATCGCACACGGTGATGGCGTCTGCACCACATACATACCTAATTCTTCTCGAGTAACAACAAAGATAAAGGTCTCACAAACATCAAGAACGATAACCGCTGGAAAGGCGAACTAATGACAACAGCACATCCTGAACTCGATGGCCTAGGCAATTATGAATACGGCTGGTCGGACATTAACGATGCCGGATCGAATGCCAAGCGTGGTTTGAGCGAAGAAGTCGTTCGCGATATCTCTTCCAAGAAGAGCGAGCCGCAGTGGATGCTCGACTTGCGCCTAAAAGGGCTAGACCTCTTTTACAAGAAGCCGATGCCATCATGGGGATCTGATTTGTCAGGAATTTTCTTCGACACAATTAAGTACTTCGTGCGCTCTACTGAGAAGCAGGCGACAACGTGGGATGACCTGCCAGATGACATTAAGAACACCTACGACCGCTTGGGTATCCCTGAAGCCGAGAAGCAGCGCCTTGTCTCCGGCGTTGCTGCTCAATATGAATCTGAGGTTGTCTACCACTCAATCCGTGAGGATCTTGAGAAGCAGGGCGTCATCTTCCTTGATACCGATAGTGGCTTGAAGCAACATCCTGAGCTCTTTAAAGAGTACTTCGGCTCGGTAATTCCTGTGGGGGACAATAAGTTTGCAGCTCTCAACACATCAGTGTGGTCAGGTGGTTCCTTCATCTACGTACCAAAGGGCGTTCACGTTGATATTCCTCTCCAGGCTTACTTCCGTATCAATACCGAGAATATGGGCCAGTTCGAACGCACCTTGATTATCGCGGATGAAGATTCATATATTCACTACGTTGAAGGCTGTACTGCTCCTATCTACAAGTCAGATTCACTTCACTCAGCTGTCGTTGAAATCATCGTCAAGAAGGGTGCGCGAGTTCGTTACACAACAATTCAGAACTGGTCTAACAACGTCTACAACTTGGTAACCAAGCGCGCTACATGTGCAGAAGGCGCAACGATGGAATGGGTCGATGGAAATATCGGCTCTAAGGTAACTATGAAGTATCCAGCTGTCATGTTGATGGGTCCTCACGCAAAAGGTGAGACTCTCTCGCTTGCCTTTGCCGGTCCTGGTCAACATCAGGATTCAGGCGCGAAGATGGTGCACGCAGCTCCATACACATCATCTTCTGTGATTTCTAAATCTGTAGCTCGCGGTGGAGGTCGCACCTCATACCGTGGACTCGTTCAGGTTCAAGAAGGTGCGCATCACTCTGCAAGCACTGTTAAGTGTGACGCGCTTTTGGTCGACACAATTTCGCGTTCAGATACCTATCCGTATGTTGATATTCGCGAAGATGATGTTTCTATGGGACACGAGGCAACAGTTTCTAAGATCTCAGATGACCAGCTCTTCTATCTCATGTCACGTGGACTTAATGAAGATGAAGCGATGGCGATGATTGTTCGTGGATTTATCGAGCCTATTGCACGCGAACTTCCTATGGAATACGCGCTTGAACTCAACCGCCTTATCGAACTTCAAATGGAAGGCGCAGTTGGCTAATGTCTTCATTGCAATCGAACGTTCTAGAAAATCACACCCCAACGGGGCGTGAAGAGGCGTGGCGCTTTACGCCACTGAAACGTCTTGGTGGAATGCATGATGGTTCTGCTACTGCTGTCGAGCGTCATTCACTTGCAGTAAAGGGCGCACTTCCAACAGGAGCAACTTTTTCTCACCAAGAGATTGAGGCAGTGACTCAGACTGACGATGTAATCGTCAATCGCGTACGCCAGTTCACCAATAAGGCTGCGGTGTTAGCCATTGCGCCCAATGCAGAGATTGCCGAACCAATCATGCTCAATCGCACCTCTTTCGGTACTGATTCAGCTGAATTCTCACGAGTTCAGATCAAGGCGGGCAACCATTCCAAGTCTGTCGTTGTTATCGAAAACACTGGAGATTCACACCTTGCTGAAGATTTAGAGATTGTTGTTGAACCAGGTGCTCATCTGACTTTTATCGCCTTGCAGGAGTGGGGAAGTAAGACGATTCATGCAGCACGCCATCACGCAGTTGTTGATCGTGATGCGACATTTAAATCAATCGTTGTCACTATTGGGGGAGATGTCGTTCGTTTACTGCCAACCGTTGATTTCATCGCACCTGGAGCATCTTGTGATCTTTCAGGTGTGTACTTTGCAACTGCGGGTCAGTTCTTCGAACACCGCATGTTTGTCGATCACAAAGTCCCAAACGCCAAGTCCCGCGTGAACTACAAGGGAGCGCTAGCTGGGGATAAGGCCCATACAGTCTGGATTGGCGATGTCTTTATCCGTGCTGCAGCTGAAGGCACAGATACCTATGAACTCAACCGTAACTTGTTGCTCTCAGATGGCGCCCGAGCTGATTCAGTTCCTAACCTTGAGATTGAAACCGGCGAAATCGTAGGAGCCGGACACGCATCTACAACTGGTCGCTTTGATGACGAGCAGCTCTTCTACTTAATGTCTCGTGGTATCAATATGGATGATGCGCGCCGTCTTGTAGTGCGCGGATTCTTTAATGAGATCGTCTCTGAGATTGGCATTGAAGAGATTCAAGAACGCATCATGGCTCGCATTGATGGAGAACTTGCAAAGGCTGGTAAGTAAATGTCAGACCTAACACTTTCATCTCTTCAGGCAGGCAAGCCTGTGCGTATTGAGAAGAACGGTGAATCCATCTGCGTTGCGCGTGTGGGCGATCAGGTGTTTGCCGTAAACGATATCTGCAGCCACTCAGATGCATCTCTTTCAGAAGGTGACATCACAGATTTCAAGATTGAATGCTGGCTTCATGGAGCTGAGTTTGATCTTCGCACTGGTGAGGCTTTAACGCCACCAGCAGTAGCACCCATTAAGACCTATTCAGTAACTGTCGACGGAGACTCCGTCACGGTAGAGATGTAACGGAGATAGATATGAGCACTCTAGAAATTCGCGGATTGAAAGTATCTGTCGATACCGAGCAAGGCGCAGTTGAGATTCTTAAGGGAGTGGACCTGACCATCAAGTCAGGTGAAACTCACGCAATCATGGGCCCAAATGGTTCAGGTAAATCAACCCTGGCATATTCAATTGCAGGCCATCCTAAGTACACCATCACTGAAGGCACTGTCACACTAGATGGCGAAGATGTTCTTGAGATGTCTGTCGACGAACGCGCAAAGGCTGGTCTATTCCTAGCGATGCAGTACCCAGTAGAAGTACCTGGCGTATCTGTATCAAACTTCCTACGTACTGCGGCTACGGCTCTTCGTGGCGAAGCGCCAAAGTTGCGTGAGTGGGTAGGCGAAGTCAAGAGCGCTATGGAATCACTGAAGATGGATGCCTCGTTTGCTCAAAGAAATGTCAACGAAGGCTTTTCTGGCGGCGAGAAGAAGCGCCACGAAATCATGCAGCTCGAGCTACTTAAGCCAAAGTTTGCGATTCTCGATGAGACAGACTCCGGTCTTGATGTCGATGCGCTCCGAATTGTTTCAGAGGGAGTTGTGCGCGCTAAGGCAGCCAACAACCATGGCATCCTCTTGATTACTCACTACACAAGAATCTTGAAGTACATCAAGCCTGATTTCGTACACGTCTTTGCCAATGGTCGCATCGTTGAAGAAGGCGGACCAGAGTTAGCCGATAAACTCGAAGCACAGGGTTACGCGGAGTACGTCACCGCCTAATATGACATTTAACGCAAGCGCGCTCATCGCGGATTTCCCGATACTTTCTCGGACAATCCGCGATGGCAAACGCCTTGTCTATTTGGATTCTGGAGCAACCAGTCAGAAGCCTGCAGAAGTGATTGAAGCCGAGAGCAATTTCTATCGCAGACACAACGCTGCTGTTCATCGTGGGGCACATCAACTGGCGGAAGAGGCCACTGATGCTTACGAGGGCGCTCGATCAATCGTTGCGGACTTTCTTAGGGCAGAAGTCAACGAAGTTATCTTCACCAAGAGCGCGACAGAATCACTGAACCTCGTGGCCTATGCCATGGGTAACGCGCAAGCTGGCAATCGTTTCCACCTTACATCTGGTGATGAAATTGTTGTTACCGAAATGGAACACCACGCAAATCTCATTCCGTGGCAGCAGCTAGCTGCACGCACCGGAGCTACCCTTAAATGGTTTGAGGTCACTCCCGAGGGGCGCTTAGATCTCAGTGATATTGATTCAATCATCACACCTAAGACAAAAGTTGTGGCCCTGACGCACCAATCTAATGTCCTAGGCACGATTAACCCTTTGCCTGAGATAGTTAAGCGAGCACACGCAGTTGGTGCATATGTCGTCCTTGATGCATGTCAATCAGTTCCACATATGCCAATTAACGTCAAAGAACTTAAGGTTGATTTCCTCACCTTCTCAGGACATAAAGCTGTAGGACCGACTGGTGTTGGTGTTCTATGGGGCAGAGAAGAACTTCTTAATGAGCTCCCACCGTTTCTTACAGGTGGTTCGATGATTGAAAATGTCACGATGACTTCAGCTACCTGGGCACAGGCACCCAAGAGATTTGAAGCGGGCGTACCAAATATGGCGCAAGCTGTTGGTTTAGGCGCCGCTCTTACCTACCTGAAGAGAATTGGGATGGACCAGATTTTTGCTCACGAGAAAGAGCTGACCAAGTATGGAATGTCAGCGCTCTTAGAAATTCCTGATCTATCGATAGTTGGACCGACAGATTTAGAGATGCGTGGGGGAACACTCTCCTTCACCGTAGGTGATATTCATCCGCATGATTTAGGACAATTCTTAGATAGCCAAGGGATCGCAGTTCGAACCGGCCATCACTGCGCATGGCCATTGACGCGAAAGTTAGGCGTACCAGCTACTACTCGCGCCTCGTTCTATCTCTATAACACAACGGCTGATGTTGATGCGCTCGTTGACGGCATCAAAAGCGCACAGAAATACTTCGGATAATGCAGCTCGATAACCTATATCAAGAAGTGATTCTCGATCACTATAAGAATCCGCAACATAAAAAGTTGAGCCCTACCTACGACGCACAGGTACATCACATCAACCCAAGCTGCGGTGATGAGATAACCCTTAATGTCACGCTTTCTGGCCAAACCGTTGCGGATGTTTCCTGGGATGGAGTCGGATGTTCCATTTCTCAGGCAAGCGTCTCAATTCTCTCGGATCTAGTCTTAGGTAAGACTTTGGCGCAGGCGCAAGAAATCTCAGATTCATTTATGGGGCTGATGCAGAGCAAAGGAACGCAGACAGGAGATGAGAACCTTCTCGAAGATGCTGTTGCCCTTGCCGGGGTCTCTCAGTACCCAGCTCGCATTAAATGCGCTCTTCTTGGGTGGATGGCTTTCAAGGATGCCAGCGTGCAAGCGTTGGCGAAGAATATGTAGATAAGAAAGTAGGATAAGCAGATGGTCGCAAAAATCGAAGATATCAATGAAGCAATGAAGGATGTTGTTGATCCTGAACTCGGTATCAACGTTGTTGATCTGGGCTTGATTTACGACATGATGGTCGATGACAACAACATCGCCGTGCTCAATATGACTCTGACTTCTGCTGCCTGCCCGTTGCAAGATGTTATTGAAGACCAAACTCGACAGGCGCTTGCTCCATTTACCGATGATGTGAAGATTAATTGGGTCTGGATGCCACCCTGGGGGCCGGATAAGATCTCTGACGATGGACGCGAACAATTACGCGCTCTCGGCTTCACTGTCTAATTAACTTGATTCACCCTTAGACTCTTTCTATGTCGCAACATGCAGTGTGGATGACCTTTCGGTCGATGACTGCAGATCCATCGGTAAAGTCTCAGAAGCTAAAGCCGGGTACCGTCAAGCGAATCTTCTCGTACGGCAAGCCGTATCAGAGACAGATTTCCATCTTCCTTGTGACCGTAGTTATTGAAGCGCTCCTTATTATCTCCACACCGCTCTTGTTACGTGAGCTAATCGATAAGGGTGTTATTCCGCAGAACGGCAAACTCGTCACACAGCTAGCGCTACTTGTAGGTTTTCTAGCAATCGTTGATGCAGGGTTTAACATCTTTGGTCGCTGGTATTCAGCGCGCATCGGTGAAGGTTTAATTTATGATCTTCGTTCTCAAGTCTTTGCCCACATTCAGCGCCAATCGATCGCCTTCTTTACCCGCACCCAAACAGGCGCCTTGATCTCGCGTATTAACTCAGATGTGATGGGCGCTCAACAGGCGTTTACCGGAACGCTTTCAGGCGTTGTCAGCAATGTCGTGTCTCTGGTTTTAGTAGTGACGACGATGCTCATTCTCTCGTGGCAGATTACGCTCGTCTCGCTCCTTCTCCTGCCGATGTTTCTCCTACCTACTAAGTGGGTAGGTAAACGAATCCAGTCGCTGACGCGAGAATCCTTCAATCTCAACGCCACAATGTCGAGCACAATGACTGAGCGATTCAATGTCTCCGGCGCACTCTTGGTGGCTCTTTATGGAAAACCTAAGAAGGAAGAGAGCTTCTTTAGAACTCGCGCCCGCAAAGTCGCAGATATTGGCATCCACACAGCGATGCTCAATCGCGTCTTCTTTGTGGGTATCACCAGCGTCGCAGCAATTGCGACCGCCTTCGCCTATGGAATTGGTGGCCATTTAGCTATCTCCGGATCACTCACAGTGGGAACTCTCTTAGCAATCACAGCCCTATTGGCACGCCTTTATGGTCCACTAACAGCGCTGTCCAATGTGCGCATCGATGTGATGACTGCGCTCGTATCTTTTGAGCGAGTCTTTGAAGTTCTGGATCTGCAACCGATGATTGCAGATAAGCCGGGTGCGGTTGCGCTTACAGATAAGCAAGCAAGAGTTGAGTTTAAGAACGTTAAGTTTGCCTACCCAAAGGCTGAAGAAATCTCATTGGCTTCACTTGAATCTGCGGCTAAGCCTGAGACTGTTGATAGTGGGGAAGTACTTAAAGGAATCTCATTTGTCGCAGAGACCGGAACCATGACGGCGATCGTAGGTCCTTCAGGTGCGGGCAAGACCACAATGAGCGCTCTTCTGCCACGACTTTATGACGTCACCCAGGGCGCTATTGAGATTAACGGAACTGACATTCGCGATTTCACTGCACAATCTTTGCGCGATTCAATCGGTGTCGTAATGCAAGATGCCCATCTTTTTCACGAGACTATTGCCGAAAATCTCCGGTATGCAAAGGAAGATGCAACGGAAGAAGAGATGATTGAGGCGTGTAAAGCAGCTCAGATTTGGAACCTCGTAAGTTCACTTCCAAATGGTTTTGACACGATGGTGGGCGAACGTGGGCATCGACTATCTGGCGGCGAAAAACAACGATTAGCAATTGCTCGACTTCTACTTAAAGCCCCTGCGATTGTAATTCTCGATGAAGCAACGGCTCATTTAGATTCAGAGAATGAGTCCCTCGTTCACGAAGCGCTCAAAGTCGCTCTCCGCGGGCGCACATCCATTGTGATTGCCCACCGCTTAAGCACAGTGATGGAGGCAGACCAAATACTTGTCTTAGAAAAGGGCGAGATTAAAGAGCGAGGAAGACATGAAGAGCTGATTGCTCGTGGTGGACTTTACTCAGAGCTCTTTATCCGACAAGATATCACGACGAATTAAAATTCTTCCGTAGGCGACCAAACCGCCAAAGAAGACCCACTGCAGCGCATA
>JAIXPU010000037.1 GCA_027486075.1 Streptomycetaceae bacterium
GAAATGTCTGCCGAACTGCAGGAAGCAAACCGCAAGCACTTCGCCGGCGAATACTGGGATGGCTCAATGCCAGAATCTGCCAAGCGCCTGCGCGAGCCTTTGCAATCACCATGGCCTGGCCATATCGTCCTTGAAACCACAATCCCTAAAGTGGCTGCCTGGAGCGCTGAAACCCCTGCCCTTTACACACTTCGCATCGAACTCATTAACTCTGCAGGTCAGGTCGTTGAGGTTTCACAGCAGAAGATTGGATTCCGTAGCGTTGTCGTTAAGGGCCGCGATCTCTTGGTCAATGGCAAGCGCGTCTTTATCTATGGCGTAAACCGCCATGACTTTAATCGCCACACCGGCCGCGTACTTTCTCGCGAAGATATGCGCCAAGACCTACTTGAGATGAAGCGCTGGAACTTCAACGCCGTGCGCACATCGCACTATCCAAACGATGCAGCTTTCCTCGAACTCTGCGATGAGCTGGGCTTCTATGTTATCGATGAAGCAAATATTGAATCCCATGCATTTTATGATTCAATCTCAAACGATCCACGTTATGCATCAGCTTTCGTAGAGCGCGTAGGCCGTATGGTGCAGCGCGACATGCACCACCCATCAGTGATCTTCTGGTCACTAGGTAATGAATCAGGCGTTGGGACCAACCATTACGCAGCTGCAGCCTTTGCACGTTCACTTGATACATCTCGTCCACTGCATTACGAAGGCGCCATCAACGGCGATTGGCGCGGTGGCCACACACTGACCGATGTCATCTGTCCGATGTATCCATCAATTAAAGCAATCGTCAGCCATGCAAAATCAGGAAAGCAAGATCGCCCCTTGATTATGTGCGAGTACTCGCACGCGATGGGTAACTCAAATGGAACCTTGAAAGAATATTGGGATGCCATCCACTCACTTCCTGGTCTACAAGGTGGATTTATCTGGGAGTTCTGGGATCACGGTATTGAACAAACACTTGCCGATGGAACGAAGCGTTCTGCCTACGGTGGAGATTTTGGTGAAACTCGCCATGATGGAAACTTTGTCTGCGACGGTATGGTCTTTCCTGATCGCACACCAAAGCCTGCGATGCATGAATTTAAAGCGATCGCCGCCCCTGTCGCCTTTACTTCAACCAAGGCAGCGACCGGCAACTTCACGATTACCAACCGCCAATTCTTCAAGGATTTAGCTGGTTTTGGCTGCACTTGGACCATCACCCGCGATGGCCAAGTCATTGATGGCGGCACTCTGAAACTGCCAAACCTTGCCCCTCAAAAGAGCGCAAAGGTGCGAATCACATCTAAGTTGCTCACCAAGATTGATGGACCAGGAGAAAGATTTATAACCTTCTCACTCTTTAACTTACATCGCACCGATTGGGCGCCAGCAGGACATGAAGTTGCCTATCAACAGTTTGCACTCGCATCCCGCAAGGCATCTCTTGCAGCGACCACAACAAGTGATCTCTTTGAAGGCGCAGTCGATGAAGCTGGTGAAATTCAACTTCCATTTGGTCTAGTTGCACCGCAACCATCGCTATGGCGCGCACCAACTGATAACGATCACATCGCTCACTTTGCTGAAAAGTGGGACGGCTACGGCGTCCGCAATCTAGAACGTATCGACTGCACCATTACTGAAACTGCAAAGTCTTACAAAGTAGCTAGCCTCTGGCAGACCAGCACTGGCTCTAAGGTCAAACAAGTTCAACTTGTTACCCCAATTGCAGGTGGCTTCTCAGTCAAAGAAACTATTACAACTCCTAAGCAATGGGATGACATCGCGCGCGTTGGCATTAACTTTGAAATCGATGGCGCGCTATCTAATTTCACTTACCTTGGCGTTGGTCCACACGAGACTTATCCAGATCGCACCATCGGTCGAGTTGGAAAATGGTCATCATCAGTCTTTGAGCAGTACATCCCTTATGTGCGCCCACAAGAAAACGGCGGCCACACTGGCGTTCGCTGGTTTACCTTGACCGATAACGCAGGTAAAGGTCTTCGTATTGATATGGATAAGCCACGTCAGGTAAGCGTTAACCCATTTAGAGCAACAGAGTTAGCTGATGCCACACACGATGTTGAGTTACGTGCATCTGGAAACACGATTGTTCATATCGATGCCGCCCACCGCGGCGTTGGTACAGCATCGTGTGGCCCAGATACCTTGCCGCAATACCTAGTATCTGGCGGCACCTTTAGCTTTACCTGGAGCGTACGGGCCATTTAACTGGCGTTGGATACTTAGCAGCTCTGCCATCTCCTGAAGATTTGCCGCGAATACGACGGAAAATCCAAGGCAGCGCAAAGACGAAGAACCATGCAACGGTGACGAGCTTTTCTAGAACCCATGGTGTTTTCTTTGCAGGCGGCAGCGGTGTGCGCCAAGCTGGATCAAAAGGCAAGCCTAACTTTTCAAGGACTGCATCAGCGCATCTCTTATGTCCTTCAGCATTCAAATGAAGGCGATCAAAGGCTAAGAATCTACGGTCGCTAAAGAATCTTTCTTGGTTAGCATCAACAACAATCGCACCAACTTCAGCACCAACAGCACGAACACCCCGATTAAATTCTGAGAATCGCTTCTCCCAAATTTCAGATCCCTTGCCTTTATTGCCAGTATTTTCTAAAACAGTAAAGAGCATCAAGGTTGCACCGGATTTTGCAATTAAGCGAACTGCTTCTTGATAGAGCGGAATCGCAATGGATGCTTGATATCCCGGGCGCAGCGCATCATTGGCACCGGCATGGAATGAGACCAAAGTATCTGCACCCGTGACAAATGCCAGCGCAGTGGGAACTTGATCTTCGACCACTTGGCCAATTAATTTTCCGCGTACCGCTAAGTTTATATAGGTAAAGTCTGCATGCGCCTTGGCCATAACATCGGCAACGCGATCTGCCCAACCACGATATTTGCCATCAATGACTTCATCAGACATACCCTCTGAGTAC
>JAIXPU010000153.1 GCA_027486075.1 Streptomycetaceae bacterium
ACTGTTGCCTCCTTGCTTCCCCCGTATTTCTAAACCGATCAACCGCACCAGGCGCAAGCGCGCCTCACAGATTTTGGAGTTCTCATGACAAAGCGCACCTTCCAGCCAAATACGCGTCGCCGCGCCAAGAAGCATGGTTTCCGCGCCCGCATGGCTACCCGTGCAGGACGCGCAGTTCTCTCTGCTCGCCGCGCTAAGGGCCGCGCAAAGCTCTCTGCGTAAGGTTAAGAGCAGCTAAGGCATACCCGTGCTCGCTCAAAGCGCACGTTTAACTACAAGCTCTGATTTCGCTCGCGCTACAAAGAGCGGGGTGCGAGTTACCTCTGAACACTTTGTTGGATATCTCTACATCTCACCTGTCACAAATAACGACTCTGCAAAATGTGGACTTATTATTAATAAATCTGTCGGCGGATCCGTTGCCCGCCATCGTTTAGCCCGAAAAGTTCGCCACTCTGTTGCGCCAACTATTTCTAATCTTCCAACCGGTTCACTTCTGGTTATCCGCGCACTGAAGCAAGATGGCGACAAAAACATCGCTCCCGAAATCCTAGAACTTATCTCAAAGCTTTCCGCAAAGAGCGCAAAGGTGGCGAGCAAATGATGCGCCTCCTTCTTGCAATCCCTGTGCGCATCTACCAAGCGTTCTCATCTGTATCTTCACCGCGCTGTAAGTATTACCCATCATGTTCCAACTATGCGATCACCGCTGTCCGACGCTACGGCGTTAAAGGTGTGGGTATGGTGGCATGGCGGTTGATGCGTTGCAATCCATGGTCACATGGCGGCCTTGATTACGTTGATGAATACCTCGATTCTGCAGATGCTCGTAAGAGCGATAAAAAAGAAGTGGTGGGCGCTCTCTAATGGGTTTTATTCTCGATCCTCTCTATAACTTCGTATCAGGAGTTATTGTCCTTATCCATAAAGGTCTAACGCCGATATTCGGCACAGATTCTGGCGTGACATGGACTCTCTCAATCATGGGCCTTGTGGTTCTGATTCGAATCATTTTGATCCCACTCTTTGTTAAGCAGATTAAGTCACAGCGCGCGCTAACTGCGCTGCAGCCACAGATGAAAGAGATCCAGAAGAAGTATAAAGATGATCGCCAGAAGCAATCAGAAGAGATGATGAAGCTCTACAAAGAGCATAAGACAAACCCACTTGCATCATGTTTTCCAATCCTTGCGCAAGCACCGATTTTCTTCGCGCTCTTTACCGTTCTTAATGGAATCGCCGCAAAGACAGATGAAGGTGTGTCAGCGCCAATCGCACGCGGATTCCTTAAAGGCGAGTACCTAGATTCAGCGGCGCAGGCAACATTCTTCGGGGCAAAGATTTCACAGACCTTCTTAGGTTCACCGGATACAACAGTGAAGATCGTTACCGTTCTTTTGATTATCTTTATGTCAGCGACAACATTTACAACACAGCGTCAATTGATGGTTAAGGGCATGCCAAAGATGGATGCAAGTAACAATATGATGTTGCAGCAACAGAAAATTATGTTGTACGCATTCCCGGTAATTTTTGCTATCTCTGGCGTTAACTTCCCAGTGGGTGTTTTGATTTACTGGTCGACTACAAACTTGTGGACATGGGGACAGCAGTACTACGTCATTAAGCGAAACCCAACGCCAGGATCTCCGGCGTATGAAGAGCTGCAGCGAAAGCGCGCAGCCAAGAACAAGCTCGACGCTAAGGCGGGAGCAACCGATGAGAGTGACCAGACCGAAGAGCAGCAAGCTGAGGTCCAAGGCCAACGTAAGCAGCCGAAGAAGAAAAAGAAGAAGAATAAATAACAGACAATTACTATTAATAACGCTTTAAATATACTAAAGGGGACATCAGATGTCAGAAGTTACTGAGACTGTAGAAGAAGTTGTAGAAGCAACTGAGCCAAGAGAGGCGAAGGCGCCAAAGAGCGTGGCAAAGCTTGAGGAAGAGGGCGATATCGCCGCCGACTACCTCGAAGGCCTGCTCGATATTGCAGACCTTGATGGAGATATCGATATCGATGTCGAAAATGGGCGCGCATCCCTTGCAATCGTAGGCGGCAAGCTCCGCCACCTCGTGGGCCCAGAGGGTGAAGTTTTGGATGCTATCCAGGAGCTGACTCGCCTCGCGGTTCAGACCTCGACCGGAGATCGCAGCCGTTTAATGCTTGATATCGAAGGCTTCCGCGCTGGCCGCCGCAAGGAGCTGACTGCGCTAGCTGAGAAGATGGCGGAAGAGGCGAAGACCACCGGCAACTCAATCAAGCTTGATCCAATGAACGCCTTTGAGCGCAAGATCATCCACGACACAATCCAGACCCTAGGGCTAACCTCAGAATCTGATGGCGAAGATCCAAACCGCTTCGTAGTCATCTACCCGGCATAGCCTGTTTCACGTGGAACAGTCAGTAGAGGGGCTAGTCGGCCGCTACTTCCCAGAGCGTCAAGCCGAAATTCGGGCATTTGCCGAGTTCCTAACAAGCGCAGGTATTGAGCGTGGCCTCATTGGACCCCGAGAAGGCGAACGCATCTGGGATCGCCATATCTTTAACTGCCTGCCAGTCACCAAACTGTTGCCGCAGGGGGCATCCCTCTTCGATATCGGATCAGGGGCGGGCCTACCCGGCATAGTGGTAGCCCTAGCCAGACCCGACTTGAAGGTTACCTTAATCGAACCCCTTGAGCGTAGAGTCGAATTTTTGAAGGAGGCCACCACTGGCCTTGAAATTGAGGTTATCCGCGGGCGAGCCCAGGATGTAAAGAAGAGCGCAGATTTCGTCACCGCAAGGGCCGTTGCCCCGCTTGAGAAGCTGAAGAAGATCAGCTGGCATATGGTCAAAACTGGAGGCGCCCTCCTTGCGATGAAGGGGGAGTCGGCAGCAGCTGAGATGGAGGGCGTGAAGAACGCCGTTCTACATGAGATTGAGTTAGAGGGGATTGGGCTCGGACGGATAGTCGAGCTGCGCAAAGGCGCCTAGGTTGCGTGCTTAGATTCGTCTATGGCTGACGAAGTTTCACGTGAAACACCCGCGAAGGTAGTGGGGGTTCGCCGCCTCAAAGAGGCGATGGCAAAGCCAGCCTCAACCCGGATCTTTACCGTGGCCAACCAGAAGGGTGGGGTCGGCAAGACCACCACCACCGTCAATATCGCAGCAGCTATGGCGATGGGCGGCCTTCGGGTCCTCGTCATCGATCTAGATCCACAGGGCAATGCATCGACCGCCCTAGGCGTTGAACATCGTGATAGCGCTGGTGTCTATGAAGTATTAATGGGCAACACATCGATGAGTGAAGTTGTAAAGAAGGTTGCAGGTTTCCCCGCCCTTGATTGCGTCTCATCAAATACATCGCTAGCGAATGCGGAAATTAATTTAGTCTCAATGGTTGCGCGCGAGCTGCAATTGAAAGCTGCGATAGATGAAGTAAGTGCAAATTATGATTACATCTTTATCGATTGCCCACCATCACTTGGTTTGTTAACCATCAACGCATTTGCTGCATCGAAAGAGTTGTTGATCCCAATTCAAACTGAGTACTACGCACTTGAAGGTTTATCTCAACTACTTGAAACCTATTCGGTTGTGAAGAAGCGCCTCAATCCGAACCTTAATCTTTCAACAATTGTCTTAACTATGTTTGATTCACGTACACGACTATCAAATGATGTTGCAGCAAATGTTCGCTCACATTTTCCTAATGAGCTCATTGATATTCCAATCCCTCGCGCAGTACGTGTTTCAGAGGCGCCTTCCTATAACCAGACTGTGATGACTTACGACCCACTTTCGCCAGGAGCGATTGCTTATATGCAGGTCGCTCGCGAAATTGCAGAGCGTGGAAAACCAAAAGATGTCGTCTTTGATTCCAACGTTGTCAGCATTAACTACAAAGGCGGAATTGCATAATGGCAACTAAGCGCGGCGGTCTTGGCACCAATCTTGATTCACTAATCCCAACTTCACTCACAGTTGCCGGCACTGAAGTTGCGCAACAGAATGAAGTTCCTGTTTCACAGATTTCTCCAAACCCTCGTCAACCGCGTACCGTCTTTAATGATGAAGCGATGGCAGAACTTGTTGCATCAATTAAATCAATCGGAATTTTGCAACCACCAGTAGTACGTAAAGTCGCTGAAAACAAATATGAATTAATCATGGGCGAGCGCCGCTTCCGCGCTGCAAAACTTGCTGGCCTGACAAGTATTCCTGTCATTATTCGACAGACTCCAGATAATGAACTGCTTCGTGAAGCGCTCATTGAAAATATCCATCGCAGCGAGCTCAACCCACTTGAAGAAGGCGCCGCCTATGCTCAACTACTGAGCGATTTTGGCTGCACACATGAAGAGCTCGCTCTTAAGTTAGGGCGCTCACGACCGCTGATTTCAAACACAATGCGTTTACTTAACCTGCCAGATTCAGTACAACGCAAAGTTGCAGCAGGAGTTATCTCAGCAGGACATGCTCGTGCGCTCTTATCACTCACAGATTCCGCGGAGATCGAAAAGTTAGCTGCTCGGATCGTTGCTGAGAGCCTCAGTGTTCGCGCTGTTGAAGAGATTATTACAACTCTTAAACCTGCAACAGGTAAGCCCGCCAAGAAGGCTGCTACCAAAGGTGTTTCAGGGGCGAGCCTTGCAGCTGCAGAAGTACTGAGTGATTACCTCGATACCCGTGTGACGGTGCAGGCAGGAACAGGTAAGGGCAAGATTGTGATCGAATATTCAGGAAATGAAGATCTACAACGTATCGTTGATTTAATTGAAGGCTAAAGCGAATTAATTAAGCGCGGTTCCGCGACGCTTCATCTCTTGCTTAATAACACCACCGAGCGCCTTAACGCCTTCGCGAATTCGCTCTGGAGTTGGGTGGCAGTATGAAAGTCGCATCGACCAAGAGCCAAGACCATCTGCATAGAAAGCATTTCCAGGAACAAAGGCGACCTTGGCAACAATCGCCTTAGGCATCAACGCTTTGGTATCAATCTCTGCCGGCAAATTAACCCAGACGTAGAAACCTCCACCAGGCTTTGTCCATGTTGCTTCCTGTGGGAAGTGCTCTTCAAGGCTTTCTAGCATCGCATCGCGGCGCACCTTATAGAGTTCACAGAAGCTAGCGATCTGATCGCGCCATGGCTGATCTGCCAAGTAACTAGAGATTGTTAATTGAGTAAAGTTTGAAGGACATAAAATCGAAGATTCAGAGGCGATCACCAATTTATCTTTGAGAGATTGTGGCACCAGCGCCCAACCAATACGTAGGCCAGATGCGATTGTCTTTGAGAATGAGCCGAGATAGATAACGTTCTCAGAATCTTCTGCGCGCATTGCATTCGGTGATGGCTTATCAAAACCAAGTAGCCCATAAGGATTATCTTCAACGACAAAGATCTCTTCTTCGCGGCAGATTGCCAGAATTTCAGTGCGGCGATCAGCTGGCAGACAGACGCCAGTTGGATTCTGGTAGTTAGGAATCAGATACAGGAATTTAATCTTGCGCCCTGCAGCGCGCACGCTCTTGATAGCAGCACGTAGTGAATCAGGAACAAGTCCATCGTGATCCATCTCAACGTGAACTACAGATGCTTCATATTGGCGGAATGTGCCGAGCGCTCCGACATAAGAAGGGGCTTCAACGAGAACAACATCGCCTGGATCAATGAAGATTCGTGAAATCAAATCAAGTGCTTGCTGTGAACCTGTTGTTACGACAATATCGTCGGCGTTTGCACGAATTCCTTCAAGCGCCATCACATCGCAGATCTGTTCGCGAAGTTTTGGATGTCCTTGGCCGCTGCCGTATTGCAGAGCTTCAGCTCCGTTGGTCAAAATCAATTCATTAACAACGCCAGCCATCATTTCCATAGGTAGAGCGGAAAGATTTGGCATTCCACCAGCGAGTGAAACTATCTCTGGGCGAGATGCAACAGCGAAGAGCGCGCGAATTTCAGAGGGCAACATTCCGGCGGCTCGTGTGGCAAATCTCTTCTCGAGATTCTGCGGAGCACCGGTCTGATAGCGAATTGAAATGTCGGACATACGGAGAAGTCTCCCATACGGGCGTCAATGGTTGTGATGGATTTAGCGGCGGATGCCTGCATTACGCAGGTCTGAAATACGTAAAGTTCCGGTCTTTGCATCATCTTCAGCAGCTAAATAGAGGCGCTGGATTGCAATCACAAAACTTTCAGCAATAGCGTTGCGAAAATCTGCCTGTGCAAGGCGGGTGGCATCGCTTTCGCTACTGGAATATCCGAGATCAACGCGCACTGCCGGCGCTTTAGTCAGGCGGAGTGAATCCCAAGTTTTTGCATGGCTACGGCAGTTGATGAAATCGGTACGGGCACAAATTTCTCGCTGCACTAGAGATGCAAATTTTTCGCCCACAATCGAGTGAATTCCATGTTGATCGCTGCCATAGAAGAAGGTGGCAACACCTCGAGCTTGTGGATTTTTATGGTGATCTACATGCAATGAAATCAATAGATCAGCGCTGCTCTTATTTGTGAAAGAGATTCGCTCAGCTTCACTTGGATTGTTCTGTGCGCCGCGAGTAAGAAAGACGCTAGCGCCAAGTGCGAGTAAGCGACCTTCAATACGCTGGGCTACGTCGTAGACAATCTCTGCTTCATGGTTTTCAGAACCTGGATCAAGAACGATGACTTTATTGGCAAGGGCTGGACCACGATTTTTCTGCGCCGCACTTTCGCGAAGAGCAGCAGGTGCACCACCTGAAACAATCTTGGTGAGACGAAGCAGCGCGATGATTGTGGCCGGGCCACATTTACCATCTACTTTAACGCCGACAGATTTCTGAAACTCTTTTACTGCAGATTCAGTCATCTCACCGAAGATTCCATCAACGCGACCGCAGTTAAATCCCATCTCAGTAAGACGCGATTGCAGAGCTGCAACATCGTCACCACGCATCATTGGAGATGGCTGCAGATTAAGAGAGCGATCTCCTAGCTTCCAGCGCGCTTCATCGAGTGAACGCAGAGTCGCTTCATTGAGTTCGCCGGTGACATGTAGGCCGCGCCCTTGTTGGAAAGAGCGGATCTCATCAGGAGACATCTCTTTCATAGTCTTGTAATCCCATTAACCCGCAAGGGTTGTTGAATTAAATAAATCCTTCGAGCTCTTTAAGAAGAGCAGGCTTTGGCTTTGCGCCAATAATTGTCTTAACAACTTCACCGTTGACATAGACGTTAAGCATTGGAATTGATGTAACTCCGTACTTAATAGCGATCGCTGATTCTTCGTCAGTATTGAGCTTGACAATCTTCAACTTGTCGCCGTGTTCGGCGGCAATATCATCGAGAATGGGAGCGATTGCGCGGCATGGCCCGCACCATTCAGCCCAGAAATCCACGAGCACTGGTGTGCTGCTCTTGAGGACTACCTGATCGAAATCTGCTGCTGTGACCTTCATTGGTGCGCTCATCTTTACTCCTATTTATCTATTCTCGTTATCAACTTGGTTAGGTTACTAGTGGGATAAGAATTTTTCAGCGTCTAACGCCGCCTGGCAACCAGAACCTGCTGCAGTAATCGCTTGGCGATAGGTGTGATCCACCAAGTCGCCACAAGCAAAGACGCCAGCAAGGTTTGTTCGCGTTGAGCGACCTTCGACCTTTACATAGCCCTCGTTATCGAGAGTTATAGAAGATGTAACAAGTTCAGAGCGTGGAATATGCCCGATAGCGACAAAGAGGCCTGTGAAGTCGCGCTGTGAAACTTCGCCAGTCTGAGTGTTGCGAAGCTGCAGCGCTTCTACTTTATCTGCGCCCAATACATCGGTGACTTCGGTATGCCAGAGCATCTCGATCTTTGGGTTATTCAGTGCGCGATCCTGCATAATCTTTGAGGCGCGAAGTTCGCCGCGGCGGTGGATCAAGACAACCTTTGATGCAAACTTTGTTAAGAAGGTAGCTTCTTCTACTGCTGAATCTCCGCCACCAACGACTGCAATTGTTTGATCGCGGAAGAAAAAGCCATCACATGTTGCACACCACGAAACGCCGCGACCAGATAGACGCTTCTCATTCTCTAGCCCAATCTCGCGATAGGCGGAGCCCATTGCAAGGATGACGGCACGAGCCTTAACGGTGTTGCCAGAGCCATCTTTAATAATTTTGATATCGCCAGTTAAATCCATCTCGACAACATCGTCGGTAATGAGTTCTGCGCCAAATCGCTTTGATTGTTTACGCATGTTATCCATGAGATCTGGCCCCATGATTCCATCGATAAATCCCGGAAAGTTTTCCACTTCAGTTGTATTCATCAGCGCACCACCAGCGGTGACTGAACCTTCATAGATAACTGGATTGAGCTGCGCGCGGGCTGCATAGATAGCTGCGGTGTAACCGGCAGGACCTGATCCAACAATGACGAGTTCGCGTACTTCAGTGCTCATGTGCGCAGAGTACCGCGTGTGCTCTTCCTACTTCTTGCGAGCGCGTTGCAGAACTTGCGTGGCGAAGGCGCGCAACCCTGCGATTTCACTCACTTTAAGTGCGCGTGCACAGAAAAGATAAGCCAGACCGCTTCCAACTAGGAGAAGCAAGAGGCGCAGTGCGCGAATTGTCAGAGTTGTCTCTTCATATGCCCAGCCAAAATATTGCGCGACGGCGAAGAATGGCAACATTCCAAGGAGTGATGCTGCAAAGAGGCGACCGTGTTGTCCTGCAAATTCGGAGATTTGTAAGCGCCCTACATGCTTTTTTAGCAATGAGATGGTGATAAATAGCCCAACGATATAACTTATAGAGAAAGCGATGCCGAGCCCGACGGTGACCCAATTGCTATCAAGAGTTGCTAAGAAGAGATAAGAGAGAGCAACCGAGATGATATTGATGATAATGATCGAGGTAACTTGAGTCTTGGTATCTTCAAAGGCGTTAAAACCACGGATGAGAATTAAGTTAATTGAGAAGGCAACTAAACCTAAGCTGAGCGCCGACAATACAAAGCCGATGTATCGCGAATCTTCCAGGCTAATTCCCATATAAAGAACTTCTGTCATTAATGGGCCAAAGAGTAAGAGTGCAACAGCGCTCGGTACAGTAACAACGCCCACCATACGAATAGCGCGGATCAATTGCTTACGCACTTCTTCAAAGTCTTTAGCGATTGCAAGCTTTGATAAATGCGGCAAGAGCGCTGTCACAATAGATATAGTTACAATCGAATAAGGCAACAACATGATGTAGTAAGCGCTTGTATATGGAGTAAAACCAACGCCGGTTTCAATTCCAGCTTGCGCACTTCGGACCGCCGCGCTGGTGGCAACATTGACTGTGACCAAGTAACCCAACTGCGAGATAAGTACGTAGAGCAGAGTCCAGCCCGCTAAACCAAATGACTTACCCAGGCCCTTGATGCCGAAAGTTATACGGAGATGAATCCCTGATCTCTTTACGACAGGGATCAAGATGAGCGCTTGAATCACAACACCCAGCGTTGTTCCCCACCCAAGGAGCTGTACTTGGAAATCGGTAATTGAGTTGATGGTGATGGTGTGCTGGAAGGCCAAGATTGCGGCAAAGACAACGATGACAACTAAGTTATTGGCAATGGGTGCCCACATAAGAGGTGCGAAAGAGCCACGCGCATTGGCAACTTGGCCAAGCATTGTGAAGAGACCAAGGAAGAAAATTTGTGGCAAGCAGTAACGAGTAAAAGCGATGGCGATTTCGCGCTCAGTTTCAAAGCCTGGCGTTGAAAATTCAGGGGCATAGATTCTGACGAGCGCGGGCGCAAAGGCCACACCGATGGCAACGAGCGCGAGAAGAATTCCTGAAATTGTTGTTACTAAGCGGGATGCAAAACCATGTCCACCATCTTCATCATCGAATGAGCGAACTAACTGCGGAACAAAGATTGCAGTGAGCGCTCCACCAACAAGTAAGTTGTAGAGAATATTTGGCATGGTATTGGCCACGTTGTAGGTATCGGCAAGGAGTGCGGTACCAAGAACTGCAACAGCAAGAAGCGCGCGAATAAATCCAGTAATTCGAGAAAGGATTGTGCCGACGGCCATAATCCCTGAGGCGCGGAAGAGTTCGTTATTTTTCACTACGACTCCTTCGGATTCGGCGGACAGATTGAGTTACTGCACCCAAGAAGAGTAGAACCGCTGCCGCAGTTGTAAACCACGCAACACGCGAATCAATGATGGTTGCATTCAGCTCAAGTTTAGAAACTTGGCCAACGAGCAACCCTTTTGAGTTAATGAACTGTGCAAGTACAAGCGTTGATCCAGGTGCAATGACATCGACAGGAACAAGAATTTGCTGACGAGACTTTGGCGCCAGAGTAATGTTGTTGACATTCTCTATCTGAATACGTGTGTTCATGGGAATTAAAGAAACGCTGACAACAGATGCAGTATCTAAGTTATTCACCAGAGTGATCGGAAGCTTGGCGCTACTTGATGTAATTTGATAACGACCTGCTGTGACCTTTAACTTCTCAGAGACTCTAACGACAGCCTTATTGTTGTCGTAGGTGAAGTAAGCGCGCTCCTTCTGTGTCAGCTTTGGATTTAGCGGGATAGCTAAACGGGCACGTAGATCAATTACTTCTGCAGCTGTTGTCAAAGTATTAAGGCCAGTTAACAGCTTGCGATTTTCTGTGTAGTCGCTGATAAAGCTATAGCTAAGCCTGGAAGTTCCGGTAGCCCAACCATTCTGTGCCAGCACTGGGCGCCCCAGGTAACTTTCCAACTTACTTTGTGCATATTTTGTATAGAAAATCAGCTCACTAGGAGCAATCCGCTTCAACATCTTTTCATCAGGGTTGCCATAGGCAAGTGCGACAACTTTGTTATCCGCGCTTCCCACCTTCAATCGGTATAGCCAATTTTCTGCAGCAACAACGGCCTCTGGAGTCACTTCTTCAGGATTGCTCAGTGCAAGTTTTTGTACTTCATCAATGAGAGCTGCATCAATAACATAAGTTTTAGAGGAGTTAGGCGGTGTGAAGACGAGTCTTCCAAGTTTTCCAGATGGGAGAAGCGACTGCACAAAATTATTCTTACGCAAAGATCCATCTGAATTCAGATGTGGCTTATCAACAATTCGAACTACTGGAGTATTAGCTGAAGCTGCCGGAATAAATATAAATGATGAGAGAAAGGTAACGACTAGCAACTTACTTGCCAGCGCGATTCTCATAGCGCGCTCAACTCTTGAGTTGCGTTGGTACGCGCAATTAATTTCTTCTCATCAGGATAGGCAAGACGCTCCACAATCTCGGCAAGTGGAAACCAAGCAACCTCGTCTACTTCAGTCACTTGCGCTGCCAGAGTTCCACCATCTTCACGGAAGAGATAGTGGTGGACAGTTTTGTGAATTCTCTTTCCGCCAGCCATAAACCAGAAATCAATGACGCCGAGAGATTTCTCGATCTTCGATTCAATACCAGTCTCTTCAGCAACTTCACGCAGGGCTGCTTGCTCTGGAGTTTCACCTTCTTCAATATGGCCCTTGGGTAGCGACCAGAGGATGCGCTTTCCTGATGCATCTTTAATATCGCGGCGGCCAATTAAAAGACCTAACTTTCCAGTTGTATCTACGACCAAACCGCCTGCGCTGACTTCATCAACGCGCTTTGCATAAGGCTGCTTATTCTTTGTGCTCTTTGGCGCAGCCTTTTTGAGTTCGCCAGGGGTGGAGTCGTTAAGAGACTGCGGAGAGCGGTTCGATGGGCGCTTGCGCCTACGTTTCTTCTTCGTACCTTCGCTGCCCGCACTAGGTGCCGGGGTCATAGCGCTAAGCCTACGCGACTACGCTTATCTATTGTGAGCGCTGAGAAGGTTAATTTGGGAGCAGAACTGGCTATTCGCTCCCTGATCGAACGCGCCCCGCTGGCCAGTTCGCTAGCGCAAGCATTTAAAGCCGAGGGTTTTCAGCTAGCCCTTGTTGGTGGCCCAGTGCGCGATGCGATTCTTGGCAGACTCGGCAACGATTTAGATTTCACAACAGATGCACACCCACATCAGACCAAGAAGATTCTGAAGAGTTGGGCTGATAACACATGGGATACCGGAATTCTCTTTGGCACAGTTGCAGGAAAACGTGGCGATACAACCGTTGAAGTAACCACTTATCGCACTGAAAAGTATGACGAAGGTTCAAGAAACCCAGATGTTGAGTTTGGTGAAACGATTGAGGGCGATTTATCGCGCCGGGATTTCACAGTGAACTCGATGGCCCTTGAGCTCACCGGTAAAGAGCCAGAGTTTATTGATCCATATGGTGGCTTAGATGATTTAGTAAAGAAGGTGCTGCGTACACCAGAAAGTGCTGCGCAATCATTTAGCGATGATCCACTTCGGATGATGCGCGCTGCCCGTTTTGCTAGCCA
>JAIXPU010000101.1 GCA_027486075.1 Streptomycetaceae bacterium
CACCTTGATGGCGTAGTACATTCAATTGGCTTTGCACCTGAGGCAGCTCTTGGTGGCAACTTCCTTAATACCTCCTGGGAAGATGTAGCAACGGCTGTTCACGTATCTGCGTATTCACTAAAGTCACTTGCAATGGCTTGTCGTCCTACCTTTAAAGGTGGGGCCTCTATCGTCGGGCTAGATTTTGATGCGCAGGTTGCTTGGCCCAAGTACGACTGGATGGGTGTTGCAAAGGCTGCCCTTGAATCCACTTCACGTTATTTAGCTCGTGATCTTGGCGCCGATAATGTTCGTATTAATTTAGTTGCAGCAGGTCCCATTAGAACAATGGCCGCTAAATCAATTCCGGGCTTTGATGAATTTGAAAAGGTCTGGAATGACCGCAGTCCACTTGAATGGGATGTCACAGATCCTGTCCCAGCAGCAAAGGCTGCGGTTGCGCTCTTGAGCGATTGGTTCCCAAAGACCACAGCTGAGATCATCCATGTCGATGGCGGGCTTCATGGTATGGGCGCATAACTGAAGTTATCGCCCCATATGGAATGGGCGCATAACTGAAGTTATCGCCCCATATGGAATGGGCGCATAGCCCCGCACGGATTTTTGATTTAACCCCAGCTCAGGTAGCCTTATCCCAGACCAGTAGCCTCGGCTGCTGCAAGAGGAGCTCACCGCTCCCACCTCTATCGCCTCGGCGGATTGGTTAGTCGGCAGTAAAACTGATTAGGGTTTTACTCTTTCTATGCGGTGCGCCTTTTTTGTAGCGACTTGGATACTCAAGAACCGAACATAGGAGCAGAAATCACAACAGAACCGCGCATTAACGACCGTATCCGCACACCCCAGATTCGTCTCATCAATTACACCGGTGAACAAGTTGGAGTTGTAGATATCGAAGCAGCGCTAGCAATGGCAGATGAAATCGGACTCGATCTCGTTGAGATCGCACCCGAAGCTAATCCACCAGTGTGCAAGATCATGGACTTCGGCAAGTACAAGTACCAGGAAGCACAGAAAGCTCGCGAAGCACGTCAGAACCAGACCCACATTGTGGTGAAGGAAGTGCGATTGACACCAAAGATCGAAAATCACGACTACGAAACTAAGCGTTCTGCAGTCGAGAAGTTCCTCAAAGGTGGCGACAAGGTGAAGATCACGATGAAGTTCCGTGGCCGTGAGCAAACACGTCCAGAGCTTGGGTTCAAACTCTTGCAACGTCTTGCAGAAGATGTGAAAGAGATTGCATTTGTGGAGTTCGCTCCTAAGCAGGAAGGTCGACAGATGACGATGGTCCTAGGGCCAACGAAGAAGAAGACCGAAGCGGTGGCTGAACAGAAAGCGGCGCGAGCTGCCAAAGTAAAGGCCGCTGAAGAAGGGGCAGCCACAAAATAAAGAGCGCTGAGCAAGAAAAAAGATTTGCCAAAACGACGAAGTAACAGGAGAAGATAGATGCCAAAGATGAAAACCCACAGTGGTGCGAAGAAGACCTTCCGCGTCACAGGTACCGGAAAGATCATGCACGAGCGTGCAGGCAAGCGCCACCTTTTGGAGCACAAATCATCACGAGTAACTCGTCGTTTGAGCCAAGAGTCATCAGCAAAGTCAACCGTCACAATGACAGCCAAGCGCATGCTTGGTTTGAAGTAAGGGAGCGTGGCTAAATGAGAGTCAAGCGCGGAGTACACGCAGCAAAGAAGCGTCGCACAACTCTAGAACGTGCCAGCGGATATCGCGGACAACGTTCACGTCTTTTCACAAAGGCGAAGGAGCAAGTAACGCACTCAATGGTTTACGCCTTTAACGATCGCAAAGATAAGAAGGGCGATTTCCGCCAGCTCTGGATTCAGCGTATCAACGCTGCAGCGCGCGAAAATGGAATGACCTACAACCGTTTCATCCAGGGTCTAAAGGCATCTGGTCTTGAAATCGATCGTCGCGTTCTTTCAGATATCGCAACAAACGATCCAGCAGCATTTAAGGTTCTCGTGGATGTTTCACGCAAGAACCTTCCTGCAGCATAAATAATTCATATCAATGATTGAGAGCCTTCATTCGCCGCACATTGGGCGAGTGAAGGCTCTTATTGGTTCTAAAGGGGCAAAAGAACGCCGCGAACATGGTCTATTTGTTGCAGAGGGCGTTCAATGCGCGCGCGAAGCGCTGGCCACACACGAAGGCCCAGAGCTAAAACTTCTTTACGCAACGCAGTCAGGGCTTTCCAAGATATCTGAACTCGACCTCAACTCAGTCGAGATAGTTGAAGTATCTGAAGCCGTAATGAAGGCGATGTCAGATACCGTGACGCCGCAAGGGCTAATTTCACTCTGCTACAAGCCTGAACCAGAATTTTCAGAGCTCAAAGCAACAGGCAAGTCTCGATTCATCTACCTTCATGAGATTCAAGATCCCGGAAATGCTGGAACTATCCTGCGCACTGCCGATGCTATGGGCATTTCTGCGGTAATTACTTCACCAGATTCCGTTGATATGTATTCACCAAAGGTTGTCCGCTCTACCGCTGGTTCGCTTTGGAATGTCCCAGTATATGAAGGCATCTCATTCAATCGCGTTGCTGCTCAATTTCCGAGCGCTCAGAAATTGCTTCTCTCATCCCATGCAAGAACTTCGATTACTGAACTCTCTATTCCAGGTGATTGCATTGCGATCTTTGGCAATGAGGCAAGGGGAGTGGATGCAGCAGCACTCGGTGCACCAGTAACCGAGGTAACAATTCCCATGGCTGGAAGAGCCGAGAGTCTGAATTTATCGGCAGCCGCCTCTATCGTAATGTTCACGCTTTCTTCAAAGGTCGCAGGTTAGAATTAGCGCCATGAATCCGGCAGAAATTGCATCGTGGATAAGCGATGCCCAGAAGGCTTTTGCTGCCGCGCCAGATCTCGATGCTCTCAAAGTCGCTCGTCTTGCCCACACAGGAGATAAGGCGCCAGTCTCGCTAGCCAGCCGCGCTTTAGGTTCACTCTCACCTGATGAGAAGGCTTCAGCTGGAAAACTCATCGGTGATGCAAAAGCGGAAATTGCAAAGGCTCTGGCATCTGCAACAGAGGCGTTAGAACGAGCGCGCGATGCGAAGGTGCTCCTTGAAGAGGTAGTCGACATTACTCTTCCCGTGCAACGCACTCACCGAGGTGGGTTGCACCCCATCTCTATCATCAAGAATGAGATTTCAGACTTCTTTATCGAGCAAGGCTATGCAGTTGAAGAGGGTCCTGAACTTGAATCAGGATGGCTCAACTTTGATGCGCTCAATATTCCAGCCGATCA
>JAIXPU010000092.1 GCA_027486075.1 Streptomycetaceae bacterium
CCAACGTGAGCAAGGCGTGGATACTCGTGTCCACCGAAGTTACGTTGTGAAATCTTTCCTTCTTTAGTGCGATCAAAGAGCGCGCCCCAAGTTTCAAGTTCCCAGATGCGATCTGGCGCTTCTTTCGCGTGAAGTTCTGCCATGCGATAGTGGTTAAGGAACTTTCCTCCGCGCATTGTGTCGCGGAAGTGAACCATCCAGCTGTCATTGTCATTGACGTTACCCATTGATGCAGCAGCGCCACCTTCTGCCATAACAGTGTGGGCCTTGCCGAAGAGTGACTTACAGATAATGGCAACGCTTAGACCAGCCTCGCGCGCTTCAACAGCAGCGCGAAGTCCAGCTCCGCCTGCGCCAATTACTAAGACGTCGTACTTATGTCGTTCGAGAGTCATGATTCTTTAACGTCCTTTAGAAGAAGTAGAAGTTGGTCCAGGCGCCAGTTGCAACTTGGCGAACGTAGATATCGGCAAATGCCACAGCGAGAAGTGAGTACCAGGCGAACTTCTGGTGTGAGTGGTTAAGAACTGATACCCAAGACCAGATCTTGTAACGCACAGGGTGCCTAGAGAAGTGCTTGAGACGTCCTCCGACTGTGTGGCGACATGAGTGACATGACAATGAGTAGAACCAGAGAAGCGTTGAGCTGACGACAAGAATCAGGGAGCCAACGCTCATGTGGCCCCATTCTCCTTCAGGATTTTTGAAAGAGATGATTGCGTCATAGGTAAGAATTACGTTAAAGATTAATCCGAAATAGAAGAACCAGCGGTGTGCATTCTGCAGAATGAGTGGTGCACGTGTCTCGCCTGTGTACTTCTTGTGTGGTTCAGCAACTGCACATGCAGGTGGTGACATCCAGAATGAACGGTAGTAGGCCTTGCGGTAGTAGTAGCAAGTCATACGGAAACCAAGTGGGAAGATCAAAATAATCAGAGCTGGTGAAAGTGCAAAGTTGAAAATTTCTGCACTTACTGGAGTCCAACCCAAGATCGTTGCTTCGGGAACACATGCTTCAGATAGACAAGGTGAATAGAAAGGAGAGATCAAATGTTGCGCGTAGTAGTTCGCGCCTTCAAAGGCTCTGAAGGTTGCATAGATAATGAATGAGAAGAGAACTCCGAAAGTAATTGCGGGTTCTAGCCACCATTTATCTGTGCGAAGTGTGCGCTCTTTAATCTTCGCACGCGTTGGAGAAAAGACTCCGGACATATGTACTCCCCTAGAAATCCCCGAGCGGGACTTTGCTAATGAGAGAAGTGTGCGCTTACGCGCCTGAAGTCGCTAGGCAGTAACCCGCATTAGGCTTATGAAGTCAGCCACAGATTTGGGGAAAGAGAAAACCCACCTCGCTAAACGTGAGGTGGGTTTTGCTTCTTAGCGCGGAGGACGTGGGATTTGAACCCACGAAGGTTTCCCTTGCCGGTTTTCAAGACCGGTGCACTCGGCCGCTATGCGAGTCCTCCGTGGGAGAGGTTACCCGAAAAGGGCTCATGGCAAAAATTCAAGAAAAACTACTGCTTACTAAGCAGGAAGTTCGAGCAACTGCTCAATAACTATTGCAACGCCATCTTCTTCGCATGGGCCAGCTACGCCCTTTGCATACTTTGGTCCATCTGGATGTCCATCAGCCATTGCAAATGATCGCCCACACCATTCAAGCATTGAGAAGTCATTTGGGTTATCGCCAAAAGAAACGCAATCATCAGCGTTTAGTCCGTGGCGCGCTGCCATCTTAGAAAGTGTTGCACCTTTTGAAACTCCTATTGCAGAAATTTCAAGGAGTGAATCTGCTGGGTTTGAGTGTGTCACGGTAACAAGGCCTTCAAGTTCTTTCTTAGCAATTGCCAACATCTCATCGGATGAGAACTCTTGCTGCGAACAACGCGCCAACAACTTAAGTGCAGGAGATGTCACCACTTCTTCGATGAGATCTACACCGATGTTATCGAGACCAACATCCCAACGTGGGATATAAATCTTTTCGCGGTGGAAGTAATTATGTGATTCAACTGCAAATGAAATAGGCGGAATTGCTTCACGCAATCTGCGGACCGCTTCTAGCTGCGCATCTACTGGCAAGAGCCACTCTTCAAGAACTTTATCGTTGTGAAGGTCATACAACATCGCACCGTTGCCACAAATGGCGTTACCTATACCGAACGCCTCTTTGATTTCAGGCATCCAGCGAGGTGGGCGGCCAGTAACAAAATAGATTTCAACCCCTAAAGAGTGCGCCTTGCGAAATGCATCAATGGTGCGCTGTGTGATCGATCCGTAATGAGCAACGATGGTGCCATCGAGATCTGACGCAATAAGTTTTGGGCGACGCGTTAACTTTTCGCTCACACCAGCTCGAATTTCTTCATTCCAAGGAATGGTTGAAGGGCTGCTGGAACATTTACTGTGCCATCTGCGTTCTGGTGGTTCTCGAGAATTGCAACAATCATGCGAGGAATAGCGACGAGAGTTCCATTAAGGGTTGCAATCGCTTTGGTGCCATCTGCATCTTTATATCTAATGTTGAGGCGGCGAGCTTGAAACTCGGTGCAGTTAGAGGTACTGGTTACTTCGCGATAGGCGCCTTGAGTTGGAATCCACGCTTCGATATCAAACTTTCGAACAGCAGATGATCCTAAATCTCCTGAAGCCACATCAATGACTCGGAATGGGATTTCCATCGCGGTAAGGAACTCTTTCTCCCATTGCAACAGGCGCTGATGTTCTTCTTTAGCATCTTCTGGTTTGCAGAATGAGAACATTTCGACTTTATCAAATTGATGAACGCGAATGATTCCGCGAGTATCTTTTCCGTAGGTGCCAGCTTCGCGGCGGAAGCATGTTGAATATCCGGCATAGCGAAGCGGAAGCTTTTCAGCAGGAAGAATCTCATCCATATGCATCGCAGCCAGTGGTACTTCAGATGTGCCAACTAGATAGACATCATCTTTTTCAATGCGATAGACATTCTCGGCCGCTTGTCCTAGAAAACCAGTTCCTTCCATTGCAGCTGGATTAACCAGCACAGGTGGAATAACAGGTGAGAATCCATTCTTAAGTGCGCTTTGAATCGCATAGTTAACGAGTGCAAATTCAAGTAGCGCACCGACTCCTGTTAAGTAGTAAGAGCGTGATCCAGCCACCTTTGCACCGCGTTCAGTATCGATGGCGCCCAGCAGCTTGCCGAGTTCAACGTGATCGCGTGGTTCGAAACCATCTTTAGCAAAGTCGCGTGGCGTGCCAACATGTTCGAGGGTAACGAAATCTTCTTCCCCGCCGATAGGAGCTTCGGTATCTAAAAGGTTTGAAAGCTGAAGTAACAACTTCTTAGCTTCCTCTTCCAGTTCAGCGCGCTTTGTATCTGCCGCCTTTACCTTGTCAGCAAGCTCTTTAGCGTTAGCCAATAACGCTGTCTTTTCATCGCCTTTTGCGGCTCCCACTGATTTAGAGAGAACATTCTGTTCTTGGCGCAGGGTTTCGAATTCAGTAAGAGCAGCGCGCTTGCGTTCGTCAGCAGCAATGATTTGATCAACTATCTCCACATTCTCGCCGCGTCCCTTTTGAGAAGCGCGGACTACATCAGGATTATCGCGGAGAAACTTGATATCAATCATGAGCGCACCTCTCTGGGATAGGAACCTAGGAATCTAATGTCGTCGCAGATTTCGCGGAGCTCTTCAACTGACTTTCCAACTGGATCGTCGTTGATGTGGCCCTCAACATCAATAATGAAATGGTAGTGACCAAGTTCGCGTCCTGTTGGACGTGACTGAATAAATGTCAGGTTGACGTCATTTTTGGCAAAAACCTGCAAGATTTCAAGGAGCGCACCGGCGTGGTCGATATCGATAAAGACCGCCATCGATGTGCGATCGTCGCCAGTTGGATCTGGAATCCAACCTGGCTTCTGAGCACAGATAAATCGGGTGACTGCGCCTGAATTATCACCAATATCTTCTTCTCGAATTTCTAAACCGAAATGTTCTGCTGCAGTACTTGAAGCAATCGCGGCATCGAGTTCGCCCTTAGCTACAGCTTCTGCAGCCGCTGATGTTGATGCTGTTGGAACAACTTCTGCATGAGGATAGTTCTTAGCGATGTGTTCGCGACATTGAGATTCTGCATGAGGATGTGTGCCGATTCGCTTAATTGCAGTGGCACCTGGCTTTGTCATAAAGGCGAAAGTGACAGGCAGGGTTACCTCAGCGCAGATAGTTAACTGATCGCCACTTGCTAGCTCGTCGAGCGTACGTGCGACAACGCCTTCCACTGAGTTTTCAATTGGAACGAGTGCGTAATCTGCGTCGCCCTTGCGCACTGCATCGAGTGCGGCGGTGACATTTGCGTAAGGAATTTTCTTATCGGTATCGCACGTAATCTTCTTGAGCGCCGCTTCTGTAAATGTGCCAACAGGGCCCAAATAGGCGAATGTATGGCTTTCCGGGTTGCTCACTGGTTAAGGATACCTGAGTACCTCTCGTGCATGTGCCGGCTTATTTGTGATGAGAATATCGAC
>JAIXPU010000043.1 GCA_027486075.1 Streptomycetaceae bacterium
GATTTCAGTCTACTCACAGATGGACTTGAGGCAGAGCGCGAGCAAGGCATCACTATCGATGTTGCTTATCGCTCAATGTCACTTCTTGATGGACGACGTCTGATCATCTCTGATGCACCTGGACATGAGCAGTACACGCGCAACATGGCAGTTGCAGCTTCTCGCGCACAGATTTCAATTGTTCTCGTTGATGCGACAAAGGGTGTGCGAACTCAGACTCTTCGCCACCTCACCATCTGTTCGCTGATGGGAGTTGAAAGAGTCCTTGTCGCGGTCAACAAACTTGATGCTGTCGGTTTCCAAGAGAGCGTCTACACTGAAATCAAAGCCGAGATTGAAAAGACTTTAGCGCGCCTTGATTTGCCTGATGTGCACTTCATTCCGCTGAGCGCATTGGCCGGCGATAACGTTGTGCAGCGCAGTACCCAGGCGCCTTGGTATCAGGGCCCAACGCTGCTAGAAGCGATTCAATCGTGGCAGCCGGTGAAGAGCGCAAGCGCAACAGCGCGTATGCGTGTGCAATCAATTGCGCGCGCTGAAGATTTCCGTGGCATAAGCGGCACTATCCACGAAGGCAACTTTGCTATTGGTGATGAAGTAAAGATCTTTCCAAGCAACAAGGTCGCACGTGTAGGCAAGATTATTTATGACTTCCAGGAACAGAAGTCGGCACCTGAGGGGCAGGCGGTCACGCTCGTCCTAGAACCTGAAGTTGATGCCACTCGTGGTGATCTGATTGCAGCCTCAAGTGAGGAGCTGCATCCATCTGATCGATTCAACGCCCATGTTGTTTGGTTCAATGAAGACGCACTCATCCACAGTCGCTCCTATTTGTTGATGTCAGGCCCTACTCAGACACCGGTCATAGTGACAAAGATTCGCCACAAAATTGATGTCAATACCGGCGAACATAACCCGGCAAATACCCTTGCAATGAATGAAATAGGCGAGGTCGAGATTGCAACCAATCAACCGCTAGCACTTCTGCCATATATGCAGTCCCGCGAATTCGGTAATTTTATTCTGGTAGATCGCATTAATTTCCAAACAGTAGGCGCAGGCATGATTAGGCACGCGCTTCGCCGTGGTGAAAACATTACGCACCAGGAATATGAGGTTGATAAGGCAGCACGTGAAAGTGCTAAGAATCAGAAAGCAAAGGCAATCTGGCTGACCGGACTATCCGGTTCAGGTAAATCAACTATTGCCAATGTTCTGGCCAAGCGCCTTCATGCTCTCGGCATGCACGCTTATGTACTCGATGGCGACAATCTACGTATGGGACTCAACGTTGATCTTGGCTTTACCCCCGAAGACCGCGCAGAGAATGTCCGTCGCGTCTCCGAAGTGGCGAAACTGATGGTTGATGCAGGGCTGATTGTGATTACTGCACTCGTCAGCCCGTTCGAAGCTGATCGCCAACGTGCTCGCTCTATCTTTGACGATGGCGATTTCATTGAAGTCTTCGTTGATACCCCCGTTGATGTTTGTATCTCGCGTGACCCAAAGGGCTTATACAAGAAGGCTCAAGATGGACAGATCCCTAACTTCACCGGGATTGGCCAAGATTACGAGAGGCCATCTCAACCAGAACTAGCCCTTGATGGCACCGCGGATACTGAAGTCAACACAAAGATTATTCTGGAACGCCTTCTGTGAATTGGATTTTCTTCGCTTTAGCTGGCTCTCTTGCTCAACTGATTGATGGCACTCTTGGAATGGGATTTGGACTTACTAGCTCAACACTTCTCTTAACGCTAGGCGCATCAGCGGCGGTTGCATCAGCTGCAGTACATGCAGCAGAAATTGGCACGACACTTGTTTCGGGCGCATCGCACTGGCATGCAGAAAATATAGATAAGAAAATTCTTATGAAGCTTGCTATTCCAGGTGGAATCGGAGCCCTACTTGGAGCCACGTTTCTCTCTTGGGTTGATCTATCAAGTGCCGAGATATTTATTTCAACACTTCTCTTACTCCTTGGATTTTTGCTTCTCTATCGAAACGTCTTTCCCTCAACGCTGCCCCAACCATCTGTTGAGCTCACCAACCCGCGCTATCTGACCTATCTGGGGTTTACTGGCGGATTTGTGGATGCATCTGGTGGCGGGGGATGGGGTCCCATCGTGACGCCTACGATGATGACCACAACAACAGTTGAACCCCGCAAAATTATTGGAACCGTCAGCGCTGCCGAATTCATTGTTGCTGTATCTGCCAGCGTTGGATTCCTCGTCAACATCAATCGGCTTGATATTGATTGGTCGATTGTTGGTGGACTCGCACTCGGTGGATGTCTAATGGCGCCCATCGCTGCACGAATTGTGGTCGCACTTCCTCGTAAGCAGATTGGAATACTTGTTGGAGTCGCCGTAATTGTTATCAACGGCTACCGAATCCTTGCGGGCTAACTACAGCTCTTTGATGTGAATCCCGTTTGCGCTCAACTCCTGCAAGATTACTTGGTATCTAGCGCTGAACTTCTCTGCATTGACTGGCTCACTCTTCCATCTGCCAGCATGTAACTTCTCAGGGAGAATCTCATCCTCAAAGTAAGAATCAATACGCTTATTGCTGGGTAGATCTAGAAATACCTTAATCTTTTCAAACGTTGCCTCGCGCTGGTGAATGACTAGGTCTTCAATTCTTAACTCGAGCTTATTCTCAGTCTTAATCTTGGATAAGGCCACCTGCCCAGTCACTATGCGCTTCTTCCACCAATCAAGAGCTGCAAAATGTTCGCTCGGTCCCCACTTCTCTTTTACAACCGAAGATGCGACATCGCGCCCATCGCGGATTACATGGATGAACTTACTTCGAGGCAGTAACTGATTTATCAGGTCCGCTTGCATAATGTTTACGGGAGTGGAATCCCCAAAGTATCTCTTCACGCCATCTTTCATCTGGGCCCGAGACAGAGATTCAAAGAGAGTGCGGGATGCGCTCACGCGATCAACTTTGAAGCCAACCTTAAATTTCTCTAGCTCTTTTTCTAACTCTTTGCGAGTAATTCCTTGAACCAGCCCGCGGACGTTGCCCTTCTTGCCAGTTTCTGACCACCAGGCGCCAAGTAACTCTCTCTCAAAAAGCGATACTTTATTTTTTCCCAAAAGCGGAAGCGCTCGAGCAATCAGATTGTTTCTCTTAGCTCTGAGATTCTCTTCAATTCCTAGAGGTCTAGTCAGCGCAATATCTACAAGCCCATGTCTGCTTGTCAGGTACTTTATTTCGCGAGGCATGCTGGCATGAAAATCTGGATGGCGGTTTAAGAGATTAAGCAGAATGGTTGTCCCACTTCTGCCCGTGCCTCCGATAAAGACTGGAGTGAAATCCTGCGCCATGAGTAGACAGTAAAGGGTGGCTGCGAAAATCAAGGCGCTATTCTTCTCGAATGGGAAAGTCTCCGATATTTCACAAAGTGACGCCCGTCTTTGTCGGCGGAACTGGCAGAAGTGGCACGACAGTGATGGGCGACCTACTCGGCAAGCACCCAGATGTGCGTACTAGCACCCCCATTGAAATTAAGTTTCTATCTAACCGCTCAGGCCTGCTTGATGTTGTCTTCGGTCGAGATGAATCCCCGAACAAGAAGAAAGAGACTGTTTCAATCTTTCACTACCGTACCTATCGCAAGCGCAAACTGCGTGAAAAAGAGAAGCTCGCAGATATCTTGGCAGAATTCGAAGATCAAGTGTGGAATAAATGGTGGGATATCGATGCCCCTCCACCACATGGTCGCGGTTTGATTTCAGGAATATCTCGCTCTAACCTTGAAAAACTGATGACATCACTGCGCCGTGATCTCAAGTTAAATCGCATCTGGGCTGCCCGTAGATTTATGAAGCGATTTATTGCACTTCAAGATGAAGCAGGCAGTGAAAAGTATTGGGTTGAGACAACCCCGATGAATATCCCGACTGCAGATAAATTACTCAAGCTCTTTCCCAAAGCGCTCTTCATCACCATGGTTCGCGATCCTCGTGATGTGATCGCCTCCCTGCTTACCAAGAACTGGGGCCCAACAACCCCTATGGAAGGGCTAACCTGGATTGAAAAGCGGCTGACTGATGGTCACAATGC
>JAIXPU010000022.1 GCA_027486075.1 Streptomycetaceae bacterium
CAGTTTCATCCTTAGACCCCCTTCGAAGCGCTATTGACGCTTCCTTGTGTGTTATCTGTAAGTTCATAACCTCGCTCAGCATGAACTGCGAGATCGATACCTGAAACTTCTTCATCCTTTGAGATTCGGAATCCCATGACAAGATCGATGACCTTGGCAATTATCAGAGTCAGAATGAAGGAGTAGCCAAGAACTGCTACTACGCCAATCGCCTGCTTAACGAGCTGTTCAGTGCCGCCGCCGTTGAGTAGACCTACTTCAACTCCAACGAAACCAATCATCAGCGTTCCGACGATTCCACCGACGAGGTGTACTGCAACGACATCGAGTGAGTCGTCAAAGCCGAAGCGGAACTTGAGTCCAACAGACATCGCGCAGAGTGCACCGGCAACCACGCCGATGATAAGAGCGCCGCTCGCTGTGACAGCAGCACATGCTGGAGTAATCGCAACCAACCCTGCAACAACTCCTGATGCTGCGCCCAAGCTGGTTGCATGGCCATCGCGAAGCTTTTCAACAATGAGCCAGGCCAAGACTGCAGCAACTGTCGCACCGATTGTGTTGAGAAGAGCAAGTCCGGCTGTTCCATTTGATGCCACTGCAGAACCTGCGTTGAAACCAAACCAACCAAACCACAAAAGTGCAGCGCCCAACATAACGAGCGGAAGATTATGTGGTCGCATTGGTGATCGACCAAAACCGATGCGCTTGCCGAGAACAATTGCTAGCGCCAATCCTGCTGCACCTGCGTTGATGTGAACCGCGGTACCGCCAGCAAAGTCGATTGCGCCTAGATCGTTAGCAATCCATCCGCCGGTTTCGGCCACAAAGTCATCGAAGGCAAATACCCAGTGAGCGACTGGGAAGTAGACAAGAGTTGCCCATACGCCAGCAAATACCATCCAAGCGCCAAACTTGGCGCGATCTGCAATCGATCCTGAAATTAGCGCAACGGTAATCGCTGCGAATATCCCTTGGAATGCGATAAAGACTGCAGCCGGAATTGTTCCAATAAGTGCTTCAGAATTATCTAGACCTTTGAGGAAGAGAAATTCGGTGACATCACCGATATATCCATTACCTCCGACTGAATCACCAAAGACCATTGAAAAGCCAAAGATGATCCAAAGAGTAAAGACGACAGCGAGTGCGCCGAATGACATCATCATCATATTCAGTACGCTCTTGACTCGAACCATGCCGCCATAAAAGAGTGCAAGGCCTGGAATCATGAGCGTGACCAAGCCAGCGCTCATGAGCATCCAGGCGGTATCACCTGAATTAAGTACAACTTCTTCCATATCTATTATTCCATTTCCCGAAATATGCAGAACTCGTCGTTGAGATGGGGCAAAGGTGCCTGTCGGGGATTACAGGCGATAGCGCCACAGGTTAAGAAGTGGTCACAAAAGGCGCTGCTTTGTTACAAGTGAGTTACGCCCAGGCTGAGGGCTAGGCGAGAAGTCCATCGATGTAGCTATCAGGCTCAAAGGCGGCGAAATCGCCTTGGCCTTCTCCTGTGCCGATGAATTTGATTGGGATATCGAGAGCGCTCTCTATTGCCAGAGCGACTCCCCCGCGGGCGCTGCCATCGAGCTTTGTGACGATAAGTCCTGTTACATCAACAGCCTCACTAAAGATCTTTGCTTGGGCCAATCCGTTCTGGCCTGTTGTTCCATCAATCACCAATAGAACTTCACTAATCGGAAGCACCTTTTCAACTACCCGTTTAACTTTACCGAGCTCTGCCATCAAATCGTTTTTGTTATGAAGGCGTCCGGCTGTATCAATGATGAGATACCCGCTCTTTAGCTCCACAGCACGCTTTGCACTATCGAAGGCAACAGCTGCAGGTTCAGCACCTTCTTTGCCGCTAATAACTTCAACGTTGATGCGCTCTCCCCACGTTTGCAGTTGAGCAACAGCTGCAGCGCGGAAGGTATCTGCAGCTCCCAAAATCACTGAGTTTCCTGATGACTTAAGAGATGTTGCTAGCTTGGCAACCGATGTTGTCTTTCCCGTTCCATTGACGCCAACAACCAGAATTACCTTCTGTTCGCCACCTGCTACTAGTCCACGTTCACGCTTTGAAAGTTTAGATTTGAGAATCTCTTTGATTGCTCCCTCGGCATCCTCGCCGCGCATCTTCTTGGCAGATTCAAGTAGTTCGGCCACAAGGTTTGGCCCCAAATCAGAGGCAAGAAGTTCGACCTCAATCTCTTTCCAATCGAGTGCGGATGCAGTCGAAGTGCCACGTACCTTGGCGATTAATCGATTGAAAATGCCCATTTTAAATTGAAGGGCTAAGCGGTTTCAGATTCACGCAGACGCTGGGAAATAACTTCAGTGACGCCATCTCCGCGCATCGTTACGCCATACAGAGCATCAGCGATCTCCATCGTGCGCTTCTGGTGGGTGATGATAATCAGCTGAGAGCTCTCGCGTAACTCTTCGAGAATAGTCAGCAATCGACCTAGGTTCACATCGTCGAGCGCTGCTTCAACTTCATCGAGCACATAGAACGGGCTTGGGCGTGACTTAAAGATTGCAACCAGCATGGCAACTGCCGTGAGTGACTTTTCTCCACCAGAGAGCAGGGATAGACGCTTTACTCTCTTGCCAGGAGGGCGCGCTTCTACATCCACGCCAGTATTGAGTAGGTCATCAGGATTCGTGAGAATCAACTTTCCGTCTCCACCAGGGAAGAGGCGCGCAAAGATATCTTTGAAGTGCTCTGCAACATCTTCGTAAGCTTCCATGAAGATCTGTTGCACACGATCATCAACTTCCTTGATGATGTCGAGCAGATCTTTCTTTGTGCGCTTAAGGTCCTCGAGCTGCTCTGCCAAGAACTTCAAGCGCTCTTCTAGCGCGCTATATTCCTCAAGCGCTAGCGGATTAATCTTTCCAAGAAGAGTCAGAGAACGTTCTGTCGCAGCGAGTCGCTTCTCTTGCTGGTCGCGACGATAAGGAATTAGCTCTGTTGCAACTATCTCGCCTGACTCAGTTTCGATAAAGGTCGGAACATCCTTATCAGGACCGTATTCACCTATGAGGGTTGGAATATCAATGCCCAATTCTTCAACTGCCTTGGTCTGCAACGCTTCGACGCGCATCCGTTGTTCAGCGCGGGCGATCTCATCTCGGTGCACACTTGATGTGAGTTGATCTAACTCTTGAGTTAACTCACGGTTACGTGAGCGAACTGTGAGAGTCTCGCCTTCTCGCTCAGTGCGATTGGCTTCAAGGCGTGAGCGCTCAGTTGCAGCCTTTGCAATAGAACGTTCGATATGAATAAGCGCTTCATAAGCAGCCTCTGCGATTGCCTGTGAGATAACAGCTCCTCGTGCACGAGCGCCGCGACGAGAAACTGCTCGCTCTGATGCTTCTCGTTCGGCTCGCGCAGAATCTTCAAGCGCTTGTGCGCGCGCTGCTATAGAGGCCACTCGCTCTTCAGAGGTGCGTACAGCAAGTCGCGCTTCAACTTCAGCGGTGCGCGCGCTCGAGACTTGATTGCGAAGTGACTCTGCCTTGGAATGATCTGGCTCTGCGATATCACCGTGATGTTGCAACTGATTCGATGCGATAGAAAGTTCGTTTTCATCGCGCGCTTTAGCTGAAGTCGCATCGTTAATCGCAGTGGCTAAACGATCTACCTCGGCGGTCGCAGACTTAATGTTCTGACCGGAAACGGCAAGCTGCTCAGTGAAAGCTGCAATACGGGCATCAGATTCGTTGAGCTTGGCAAGGGCTGCATCAAAATCACTCTGCTTCTTCTCTAAATCGGTTGCAGCAATTGAAATTTCAAACTTGAGTTGATCACAAGTATGGGTTAGTTCATCAAGCTTCTTCGCCAGGTCAGCGATAAGAGCTTGAATTTCAATAAGAGATGATGAGGATGCCGATCCTCCACGTGCACGAGACGAGGTAATGATGTCGCCATCGCGGGTTACAACTGTGATGCCGCGATGCTGGCCCAAGATGTTCTGAGCATCTCGTGGGTTTTGCGCAACCACAGTTTGTGACAGAAGCGTCGAGAGAAGATCAGATATCTGTGATGAACGGACATGGCTTAATAACGAAGTGAGCCCGGCCGGAGTTGATGAAGCTGCGCTCTGCCCCGGCTCGTAGACAAGAACATCTGCCTGACCCAAATTTTCGCTACGCAATATAGTCAGTGCGCTGACTGCGGAAGATAAATCGCGAACAACAATCGCATCGGCTAATTGTCCAAGAGCTGCTGCAGTTGCTGCTTCCCAGCCCTTGTCAATTTCAATTAGAGATGCAATAGATCCAAGAATCGAGACTCCGCGTGAATCACGAAGAAGCGCAGTCGCGCCATCTCGAGAATTTGAAGTCAGCTTCATCGCTTCCAGCTTTGCCTCTACGGAGTTACGTTCGCGATCAGCTGCGCGCTCGGCATCAACTAAGTCAGCATGCGATTTCTTTGCTTGATCAAGTGCGTTCTTTGCGCTTTCAAAGTGAGAGTCCAATCCGAGCTCTCCGGCATCGGCGTTGGCAATCTCCAATTCGAACTGCGCATAATCTCGCTTTGCTGCATCGACTCGACTCTGTGCTTCATCGCGCGCTGAAGTTAAACGGGAAATCTCTTCGGTAATTGCTTCAAGGCGAGCCGCCAGAGATTTAATGTGCCCTTCTTGGCGAGCAGTGCCTTCTCGTTGATCGGCCAGCGCACGCAGCGCTGCCGCAATAGTGTCTTCTTCACCCTTCAACGCAGCTTCTGCTGCAACCAAAGAGTTACTTGAACTTACCAACAGGTTCTGCGCCGTCAGTACATCTGCACGCAGTTGCGCTTCCTCTGCGCGGAGGGTCACCGCTTCCTCTTCTAGAAGTTGTGGGTCACGTCCAGCGCTGCGCGCCTCTTCAGCTTCTTCGGCTAAGAAGCGTGAACGCTCCTGCGCAAGTGATTGAGTTCCACGGAATTTTTCGCGTAACGCGCTAAGGGAATAGAAGTTCTCTTGCGCCTTGATAAGTAGTGGGCTCTCGAAGGCAGATTGTGTATCGAGTGATTCTTCGCGTCGTCGCACAGCATCAAGTTCAGTTTCGACAAGAGCCCTACGTTCGCGAAGCGCATTTTCATCTGCAACTTCAGCATCAAGGGTCTTTGAGAGTGCGATGTAATCATCGGCGAGCAGACGTAACTTGGCATCACGCAAATCAGCCTGAATAGTCGCTGCCTTCTTCGCAACTTCAGCCTGTTTGCCGAGAGGACGAAGCTGTCTGCGTAACTCAACGGTGAGATCGTTAATGCGCGCCAAGTTGGCCTGCATTGAATCCAACTTACGAATTGCCTTCTCTTTACGTTTGCGGTGCTTAAGCACTCCTGCTGCTTCTTCGATAAAACCTCTACGCTCTTCAGGCGTTGCCATCAGAATCGCATCAAGCTGACCTTGACCAACAATGACGTGCATTTCGCGACCGATACCTGAATCACTCAATAGCTCTTGAATATCTAACAGGCGTGAAGCTTCGCCATTAATTTGGTACTCGCTCTGACCATTGCGGAAGAGAATGCGCGAGATAGTGACTTCGGTGTAATCGATCGGAAGGGCGCCATCGGTGTTATCGATAGTGACTGCAACTTCTGCGCGACCAAGCGGAGCGCGCCCTGAAGTTCCGGCGAAGATGACATCTTCCATCTTGCCACCGCGAAGTGACTTTGCGCCCTGTTCACCCATTACCCAGGTGAGGGCATCGACAACGTTTGATTTACCTGAACCGTTAGGGCCGACCACGCAGGTGATGCCTGGTTCAAGACGAAGAGTGGTCGCTGATGCAAAGGATTTAAATCCTTTAAGGGTGAGCGACTTCAAATACACGCGGTAAACCTATCGGTAGGTGCGCCATTGGTATAAAAGCGACTCGTATCAAGTTGAACTTGAGGGTTTACTATATTTCGCTACGTAAAATTTCAAAGGAAGCGCGGGCTGCTGATTGTTCGGCTTCTCGCTTACTTTTACCTGTTCCTTCTGCAATGTGGCTACCACCGACAACTGCGATAGCGGTAAAACTCTTATCGTGATCAGGACCTGTTTCAGAGACCTGATATTCCAGAGTTCCCTTTCCGAGGGAGGCAACTAACTCCTGTAACGCTGTCTTTCCATCAAGACCTGCGCCCTTGGCCATTGCACTTTCCAGAGTTTCTTTAATGAGTTTATTGACGACGATTGATGTCTGTGCAAAACCAGATTCGATGTAGATAGCGCCAATCAGGGCCTCAAGAGCATCTGCGAGAAGTGAGTTCTTATCTCGACCGTTGGTGACTTCTTCGCCTTTACCCAGGCGGATGTACTGACCTAATTCAAGCGTGCGGGCAATATCTGCAAGCGCACGCATATTGACGATTCCTGAGCGGAGCGGCGATAAACGACTCTCATCTAAATCTGGGTACTTGATATAGAGCTCTTCAGTAACGATAAGTCCAAGAACTGAGTCACCGAGAAATTCCAGGCGCTCATTGGTTGTGGAAATTCCTGTTTCATAGGCGAAGGACCTATGGGTAAAAGCCAACTCGAGCAGTTCAGGAGAGAGTTGAACTCCTAATTGCTCAAGAAGTTTTGAGTACAGATCAGACCTCGAGAACCTGACGGCGGTTATAGGTTCCGCAAGTTGGGCACGCTACGTGGTTGAGCTTTGGCTGCTGGCACTGCCCGCAAGTAGAGATTGCTGCCGCTGTTGTCTTCCACATGCTGCGACGTGAACGTGTCTTCGAACGAGACATCTTTCGCTTTGGTACTGGCACGGTAATCGTCCTTAATCTTCAAAGGACCTTAATGGGCCCTAAATCGCTATGGCGCTAAGTATCGCTTATTTCTCTTGATTGCCAAAATCGGCCGGTTTTTCAAGCAGGGAGGCGAGCCCTGACCAACGCGCATCGACTACCTCGTGGCTATGGTCATCTGGCAGGGACTCCCATTTTTCGCCGCAATCCGGACAGAGCCCCATGCACTCTTCATCACAGAGCGGGTTGACCGAGAGCGCCAGAATAATTGCATCGATGATGGGGATCTCCAGATTCATCTGGTCGCCCTCCATCTGCAACTCATCTTCGACATCTAGATCAATATCTTCATCCTCTCGTCTTTTCTTACGACCCTTTTCATTTGTTGGCTCGTAGCGATAGAGCTCTTGAATCTTCCTATTAATAACTTGCTCAACCGGGTCGAGGCAACGAATGCACTCACCGTGTGCGACCGCAAATATCTCAGCGCTCAGAAGAACTCCTTCGGTGACTGATTCCAGACGTACATCGGCTTCAATCACATCGCCTTCTGGAACTCCGATCAGGGGAACTCCGATACGAACCGGCGCCTCAATATCGAGCTCATACTCCTTCATTTCTCCAGCGCGGCGCGGGAGTTCGTGAGTATTGAGAACAAATGGATTGGTAGTCATAGGTATGCCCAGAAAGTTGCGCTAGTCGTCAGAGTTAAGTTGTGAGAGAACATCCTTATCGTTTGCGCCCTCGAGACGTTCGCGTCCACGGGCAACTGCTTCCATGGTCTTATTGAGAATTACTTCAAGGGTGGCGAGTCGACCATCGATATACGCCTCTACCTCTTCGCGCTCTTGCGCTGCCAAATCGCGGGCATCATCAAGGATTCGTTTTGCTTCATCACGAGCTGCCTGAACTATTGAGGTTTGTTCCACCATGCGAGCGACATCTTCGCGCGCAGTTGCAATCATCGCCTCTGCGCTAGAGCGGCCTTCTTCAATAATCTGATTACGTTGCGTGAGAATTCCTTCGGCCTGTAGGAAATCAGCTGGAAGAACATCGCGAGCACCCTCGAGGACTTCAAGCATCTCTCCGCGATGTACAACACATGAAGCAGAGAGCGGAACACCGCGGGCTTCTTCGACAATTGCTATCGCTGTATTGAGCTTCTCAATCGAATCCATGGTCATCGTGATTCTCCTGCTCGTGCTTTGAGGGCGGTATTGACGTTTGCTGGAACCATAGAAGAGACATCTCCCCCGTAGTGAGCCAACTCTTTCACAATTGAGGAAGAAAGGAATGAATGTGTGGGAGATGTGGCCATGAACATTGTCTCAACCCCGGACGCTTGGATATGCACTTGCGCCATTTGAAGCTCGTAATCAAAGTCTGTGACAGCGCGCAGCCCCTTGACGATGGCTTGTACGCCATTCTTCTTGCAATATTCGACCAGAAGTCCGCTGCCAGAATCAACGCGAACATTGGAAAACTTCTTCACATTCTCGCCAATCATCTGGATTCTCTCTTCAACCGAGAAGAGGCCAGATTTGTTGCGGTTTACGAAGACCGCGACTATGACTTCATCGAATTGCAGGCTGGCGCGCTCAATAATGTCGAGGTGGCCAAAGGTGATGGGATCAAAGGACCCTGGGCACACAGCGCGTTTCATGGTGCAAACGCTAGCAATGAATCCGGCTGTTATCCATTCTCACCATCTGTAAGCGTGGGAGCCCCATAAAAAATTGTTGCCTGACCATAGTTTTTTTCACGAATCGGCGAGAGGCCTTCGGGCCACGAAATTTCTTTGACGCGGCTATTTCGCTCTACTGCAATCAGCCCCTGTTGGTCGATAAATCCACCATCTCGAAGCAAGATAAGTGATTCGACAACATCGATATCTGAGACATCGTAAGGTGGATCAACATAGATAAAGTGATAGCTCTGTTGCGCTTTATCTTGCAGGAAGCGATGGACGCTCATCGCATAGAGATGAAAAGTACCTGGGCAATGTGCACTCTTAATGCTCTCGTAATTTGCAGTAATCGCGCGAGCTGCAGCGTCATCCTTTTCCACTGCGTGGACAAGGGATGCACCGCGCGAGAGCGATTCGAGTGCGATTGCACCAGTGCCTGCATAGAGATCGAGAACACGTAGACCTTCGAAATCACCGAATTCTGAAGCCAGAGTTGAGAAGAGCGCCTCGCGAGCGCGATCAGAGGTAGGTCGAGTTGATGATCCAACTGCATCGAGCGGTCGCCCTTTGGCAAGCCCAGCAATGATTCTCATCAATTACGCCTTATCTATAAATTCTGCAGTCGCATCTGCCTGCACTTGCGCAAGTTCTGACGCCAGAAGTGGGTAGTCCTGCAACCCGGTATCGAGAAGTGTAGATGCATCTTCGCGGGCAGATTCAATGAGCGATTCATCGCGGAGAACGCGCAGAAGACGAAGATGAGATTTACCTCCAGATTGGCTAGCGCCAAGCACATCGCCTTCACGTCTTTGCTCTAAATCGATTCGCGATAGTTCAAAACCATCAAGTGTTTCAGCTACTGCATCAAGTCGAACACGTGCAGAGCTTTCAGGAACTGCGCTTGTCACGAGAAGACATAGACCTGGTGAAGTGCCTCGACCAATACGGCCTCGTAGCTGGTGTAGCTGAGAAACCCCAAAGCGATCGGCATCCATAATCACCATCACCGTAGCGTTAGGAACATCCACTCCCACTTCAATAACGGTCGTTGAGACCAGGACATCAATCTCTTTGTTGGCGAATGCGCGCATCGTCGCATCTTTCTCTTCCGCCGATAAACGACCATGAAGCGGTGCGACTTTGAGCCCACTCAGCGGTCCACTCTGCAATTGCGGGCCAAGTTCTTCAACGGAGGCAATCACAGTTGCGGATTCACCCATGAGAAATTCCATATCGGCATCTTCTGAAATTGCTGCAGAGATACGTGGTGCCACGATGTAAGCCTGGTGTCCTTGGCTTACCTCTTCCTTGATGCGGTTCCATGCGCGCTCTAGATAACCTGGCTTTTCCAGAACAGGAACAACATGTGTTGTGATGGGCGCTCGACCCAATGGAAGTTCGCGCAGAGTCGATACATCCAAATCTCCAAAGACTGTCATGGCAACTGTGCGCGGGATAGGAGTTGCTGTCATCACCAGCAAGTGTGGTGGGTTTACCGCTTTACTCTTGAGTGCATCTCGTTGCTCCACACCAAAGCGATGTTGCTCATCAACAATAATCAGACCCAAATCTTTAAACTCAACACTCCCACCGAGAAGTGCATGGGTTCCGATAACAATTCCAGCATCCCCTGAGGCCGCCTTTGCTAACGCTTCGCGTCGGGCCGCAGCAGTTTGTGACCCAGTAATGAGAGTTACTTGTGTTGCCTTCTCTTGCGCACCCAGCATTCCACCTAGAGAAAGTGGGCCGAGAAGCTTTTCGATAGTACGCAGATGTTGCGCGGCAAGTACTTCAGTAGGTGCAAGAAGCGCTGCCTGTCCACCATTATCAATAACTGTCAGGGCTGCCCGAAGTGCAACGATTGTCTTTCCGGAACCAACTTCACCTTGCAGTAGACGATGCATAGGGTGAGGCTGAGCGAGATCATCTGCAATCTCGCGCGCAACCGCGACCTGACCAGCCGTTAATTCAAAAGGCAGCGATGCATCAAAAGCTGCGAGTAAGCCACCATTTTTCACTGGGCGCGCTACTGCATCGAGGCCCTTGAGCTCGCGCCGTCGAGTAAGCAGGAGCAATTGCAGAAGCAGCGCTTCATCAAAGGTAATTCTCTGCCGTGATTTCTCCGCGCTATCGAGATCTACTGGATTATGTAGCTGTACCAGCGCTTGGTGCAAAGTGGGATAGCCATACTTAACGCGCACCCAGTCCGGCATAAAATCTGGAACTTCATCGAGTGCGCCTATTGCAAGTTCTATACATTGAGCAATCTTCCAGGATGGTAACTTCGAGCTAGCCGGATACATGGGCAAGTATTTGCCAGCGAATCCTTCCACTGCTGAGTCGACATCGCCGCCATCAGCAATTAATTCATAATCAGGGTGCGCCAATTGACGTTTGCCGTTGAATACGCCTACCTTTCCAGCGAAGAGCCCCTGCTTTCCTACCTTGAGTTCTTTCTCGCGCCACGCCTGATTGAAGAAGGTCAGCGATAACTTGGCCGTTCCGTCAGTGACAACTACTTCAAGGATGTTCCCTTTGCGCGCATGCAACCTTCGACTAGTAGCGCTGTAAATCTCGGCGAGAATAGTGACCTCATCACCTTCGATGAGTTCAGAGATATTGGAGAGTTCGCCTCGGACTAAATACCTACGGGGATAGTGATGCAGCAGATCTGAAATAGTTGTGTAGCCAAATAGTTCACGCAGTACCTTGGTTGTTCTATCGCCCACGACTCCCACTAGTTTCGAGTCGAGGGTAGCCATGCGCCTATTCTCTCTACTTACGGGTCTAACGCTCGGTAAATCCCGCTGCAATACGCATGGATTCGCTCTATCCGCCCCCCTCTTGCTACCCTTACGCCCTGATTTCGGTATGGAATCTTTTTAATCTAGAAGGAGTACCTCTCATGGCATCTTCATGCGACATCTGTGGCAAGGGCCCAAGCTTTGGTAACAACGTTTCACACTCACAGGTGAAGACACGTCGTCGCTGGAATCCGAATATCCAGCGCGTGAAGACTTTGGTTGCAGGTACTGCAAAGCGTCAGAACGTATGTACTTCATGCCTTAAGGCTGGAAAAGTCACACGTTAATTCGTTAGATATTTACTGAAAATGGCTCCAGGAAACTGGGGCCATTTCCTTTTCTATACCGGTAATTCCTGAGCCTGCAACGACTTCGCCGATATGAAGGCCTGGCAAATTCTTTCCTGTGGCAAGAAGAACATGATCTTCTCCTCCACCCAGAATCCATTGCCACACATCAGCGTTGACTTCAGTTGCCAAGTTACTGAGCTCGTTGAATTCGCTCGATTGCATGAAAAGAGATTGGTTGAGGGCAAGTGATACCCCAGAGGCAGAGGCCAGTTGCCCACCCTGAACCACAAGTGAATCGCTGAGATCGATCATCGCAGAAGCGTTGGCGAAATCAACTGCGTAATCCAGCGTTGGAGCAGAAAATTGCGAGAGCGCCATATCTGCAGCTGCAGAGTTAAGTGAAATTTCTTGAGTAAGGAGCTCAAGTCCTGCCGCCGACCAACCGGGAAGAGATGAGAGATAAATGGAGTCGCCAACCTGCGCTCCGTTTCGGGTAATCGGTTGAGAGGCTGTACCAACGGCAGTCATGGCTATGACAATCTGAGAAGCGCGCGCAATATCTCCGCCCACAATCACAGCGCCCGCCAAAGTCGCTTCATGTTGCATGCCCCGCGCCAAATTTTCTATCCAGCTGATCTCTTCACTGCCGGTGAGCGAAACTGCCGCAACCAGATATTCGCAGCGACCGCCCATCGCTAAAATATCGGCAACATTTGCAGCGGTAATCTTTCGACCAATATCAAAGGGCGAAGACCACTCGGTCTTAAAGTGAACTCCCTCAACCGCCATATCGGAGCTAATAACCGAGCGTGGTGAAGTTGCAACCACCGCAGCATCATCGCCGATTCCTAGGTGGATTCGTGGATCCTGGCTAGCGAATATCTTTTGTAACACAGATATAACATCGCTCTCGCTAAATCCCATAGCCATAAGCCTAGGACATGGGATAGCGTTAGGGCGAAGCGAAAGGAAACTCATATGTCTGTTCAGGCCTATATCTTGATTCAAACCGAAGTCGGAAAAGCTAACTCTGTTGCGGCTGCTATCAAGGCAATTCCTGGGGTTTCACTCGCTGAAGGCGTGACCGGTCCTTACGACGTGATCATGCGCGCTGAGGCTCCATCAATGGAAGAGTTTGGTCGCGCAATATTAGGCAAGGTGCAAGCAGTTCCTGGAATTACCCGCACTCTGACCTGCCCAGTCACAAATTAATTTAATTACCGAGCGGACCATTTGTACGAGCGAGTGCGCTCTGTAACAAATGTGAGATCACCTCTGTGTAGCTAACTCCACTTACCGCCCACATCTTTGGAAAGACCGATGTTGAGGTAAATCCAGGCATCGTATTAAGTTCGTTGATGATTACCTGACCTGAATTGGTAAGGAAGAAATCAACTCGCGCTAAACCAGAGCATCCCAGCGCTTTAAAAGCAGCAATGGCTGAACTGCGAATCGCCTCTGCGGCCGTTGCGGTGATGGGAGCAGGTAGTTCAATATCGGTTGCGCCATCTAGGTATTTAGCTTCAAAGTCGTAGAACTCAAACTTTGAATCAATCACAATCTTGCCCACGATAGATGCTTGAGGTTGGCCATCAATTTCAAGGACAGCGCATTCAATTTCAGAGCCGACAATCGCTTTTTCAATCATTATCTTTGGATCAAAAGAAAAAGCATCTAGGACTGCAGCGGTGAGATCACCTTCGCTCTTTACCTTTGAAGTTCCACGCGATGAGCCGCCTCGAGCGGGCTTCACAAATACCGGATAACCAAGGTCAGAAACTTCTTTTGCAATTTCAGCTGAGCGGTTCTGCCAATCGCTCTTTTTTACAACTATTCCTGGCGCCGTCGCTATTCCATGGGATGCAAAGATTGGTTTAGCAAATGATTTATCCATTGCAACCGCTGAAGCTAGAACCCCTGAGCCCACGTAAGGGATGTCAGCAATTTCAAGTAAACCTTGAATGGTTCCATCTTCACCGAATGGCCCATGTAAGAGCGGAAAGACGATATCTATGGCGAGGTTTTTTCCACCGGAGGTAAACCCTGCGACATCTGAAACGACTGCTGGCGCAGATTCAGGAACGGAAGGAAGAGTTTTGCCAGCAATAGTCATTGGATGGTCTTGTGGAATGAGAACCCATTTACCTGATTTAGCAATTCCAATAAGTATCGGATCATATTGAGTGCGATCTATTGCACCCAGTACTCCCCCAGCGGAGATACAAGAGATTTCATGCTCGCTACTGCGTCCTCCGCAGATGATTGCAACGCGCTTTTTCATCGGATGAAATTCTCAGCTTTCGTAGTGATCTCCATGAGCTTCTGCAAGGCCGCAGCTGGGGTCAATTGTTCACTGACAATCTCTCCGACTGCTTCAATGACAGGCACTTCTATGCCAACGCGATGAGCAATTTCAGCAACTGCGCCTGCAGATGCCACGCCTTCGACTGTCTTTGCTACCTGTTCACGTGCCTGCGCCATCGAACCTGTACGTCCCAGGACTTCACCGAATGTGCGATTACGAGAAAGTGGCGAACCGCAACTTGCTACTAAATCACCCATGCCGGCAAGGCCTGCAGCTGAAAGCGGATCCGAACCGTGCGCTGCGCACAGGCGAGCAACTTCATTAAGTCCGCGGGTAATCAACATAGCTTGGGTATTTTCACCAAAACCCATACCGATAGAAATTCCGACAGCCAGAGCGATCACGCTCTTTATCGCACCCGCCAGTTCGCACCCCATCACATCGACTGAGGTATAGACACGATAGTACGGAGTACGGAAGAGATCTCTCATTTGATCAGCCAACTCTTGCGTTGGCGCAGCTGCGACAGCGCCTGCTGGTTGGCGTAGTACAAGTTCATCAGCGAGGTTGGGGCCAGTTATGAGTGCAATCGCGTGTGGTCCTAGAACATCTTCGATGACTTCAGTCATACGCATCTGAGTGCTGATTTCAATACCTTTGAGGGTGCTGACGATGATTGAATCGCTGGAGAAGAAAGGCTTCCACTCTTGTAAAGTCACGCGAAGCTGCTGCGCCGGAATGGCTAGAACATAGATATGAGAATGCGCAAATGCTTGCGCTAAATCAGTAGTCGCTTTCAGCGATAGTGGGAGTTCGTGGCTACCCAAGTACTTCTTATTTGTATGCGCTGAGTTAATTTCGGCAATCACATCTTCGCTACGGCCCCAGAGCAGAACATCATTTCCAGCATCGTTAAGAACTTGCGCCATGGTAGATCCCCAGGCGCCTGCTCCGAAAACGGTGACTGTACTCATTTCCTCTTCTTCTTGAAATTACCGGTGCGCGGTAAATCAGATGTGTGAGGGTCAAAGATTACTTCAGGGCGCTTCTGCCCACGAATCTCTTCAAGGAGCGCCGTAATTGCGCGCATGATTTCAGCAGTTGCCTCAATCAGCGCCTGCGGATCTTCAGCCTTGCCTTTCCAACGTGAGAGATCGACCGGCTTTCCGGCGCGAATCACAATTGTCTTTCGCGGAAAGAGGCTTAACTTCGTTGTGTAGTTAGGGACTATGAGTTGTGAACCCCACTGCGCAATGGGAATAACCGGAGTATCGGTTGCAAGCGCGAGCCTGGCGCAACCAGTCTTGGCAATCATCGGCCACAAATCTGGGTCGCGCGTCAGCGTTCCTTCGGGATAGACACCAAGCATGTGGCCTTTTTCAAGCAAAATCTTTGCATGATCTACTGCCTTCTTAGCATCGGAAGTTTCACGCTCAACTGGAATCTGACCTGCAGCTAACAGAATCTTGCCGATAACTGGAACTTTAAAGACCCCGGACTTTCCAAGGTAGCGAGGTGCGCGACCATTGCGGAAGAGGAAGTGGGTAAAGACCAAGACATCTAGGTAGGACATGTGATTGCTAGCAACGATTACTCGTCCAGTCGCTGGGATATTTTCTGCGCCTTTCCAATCTCGCTTCATCACAATATTGAAGATAGGAATAAGAACGCCAGCGCCAAATTTAAAGGCGCGATTGGTGCCGAGCGGATAACCGCTAGGTGGTGCATAAGAGACCTTGAACTGCGCCATATCTAGAATCCTAGCGATAAAAAAATCAGGGCCCGCTTGTAGCGGACCCTGATTTTTAAGAAATGAAGATTTACTTCTTCTTCTTTGCAACCTTCTTAGCTGGCTTGCGCTTTGCAGGAGCCTTCTTGGCAACCTTCTTCTTAGCTGCTGCCTTCTTCTTAGCAGGAGCCTTCTTCGCAGCCTTCTTCGCTGCTGGCTTTGCTGCTGCCTTTGGAGCAGCCTTTACCTCTGGCTTTGGAGCTGGGCCGAGCTTACGATCGCCAGCAATTACTTCCTTGAGAGCCTTTGCAGGTAGGAAGCGAGCCTTCTTTGAAGCCTTGATCTTGATGGTTTCGCCGGTGAATGGGTTACGTCCCATACGTGCCTTGCGATCAACCTTCTTAAACTTACCGAAATCATTGATCATGACATCGTTGCCTGCTGACATGTTACGAACGATTGTGTCGAACACGATGTCTACAGCGTGAGCTGCTTCTTTCTTGCTGCCGTTGAAGTGTGGGGCCAACGCAGCGATGAACTGGGCCTTATTCATTCAATTCCCCTTAAGTTTACGCGTAAATAATTAAGCTTTTGCTTAACTGAGTAAAACTTAAACCTATTTAAGGGGTGAGAGCGTTATTGGCGCACGCGTGTCGCACTTTTATATTCTGCGAAAATTCGCATTTTTATGCGTAAAAAACTCTCATTCTGGAGTTGAGACTTTTACAAGTACTACTCACCCCGTTGGCAAAAATCAGCGATTTACGCTCATTTTGCGCCTTAGATTCGGATAGGAAGTGTCTTTGGCTTATATGCAGGGCGCTTTGCCTCAAAGGCATCTATGAAATCAGTCTGTTTCAAGGTTAATCCGATGTCATCAAGACCTTCCATGAGACGCCAACGTGTGTAGTCATCGAGTGCAAAGGCCACTGTGACCTCTGAATAAGACACTGTGCGTGAATCTAGGTCGACGGTGATTTCAAGGTTTGGATTGGCTTCAATTGCAACCCAGAGAGATTCAACGCTCTCTTGTGGAAGTACTACAGTAAGGAGGCCGCTCTTGAGCGAATTGCCACGGAAGATATCGGCAAAGCGGCTAGAGATAACCACTTTAAATCCGTAATTCTGCAGCGCCCAGACTGCGTGTTCGCGCGAAGAGCCGGTACCAAATTCTGGGCCGGCAACCAGGATGGTGCCCTTCTTAAATGCTTCTTGGTTAAGAACAAAGTCAGGATCGTTACGCCAAGCTGAGAAGAGGCCATCTTCAAAACCGCTACGTGTAACGCGCTTGAGGTAGACAGCAGGAATGATCTGGTCGGTATCTACATTGCTGCGACGAAGTGGAACTCCGCTACCAACATGTTTAATGAATTTTTCCATGGCTATAAGTTCCTCTCTTACAAATCTGCCGGTGATGAAAGTGTGCCGCGGATAGCTGTAGCAGCAGCTACTAGTGGGCTTACCAAGTGAGTACGCCCGCCCTTACCCTGGCGGCCTTCAAAGTTACGGTTTGAAGTGGAGGCAGAACGCTCACCAACAGCAAGTTGGTCTGGGTTCATTCCAAGACACATTGAGCAACCAGCGTTACGCCATTCAGCTCCGAAATCTAGGAAGACTTTATCCAGACCTTCCTTCATCGCTTGCTGGCGCACACGTTCTGAACCTGGAACTACGAGCATGCGAAGTTTTGGAGCAATCTTCTTGCCCTCAATAACGGATGCTGCAGCGCGAAGATCTTCGATACGTCCATTGGTGCAAGAGCCCAAAAAGACAGTATCAATCGCTATCTTCTTCAACGGCGTGCCAGCTTCAAGTCCCATGTATTGCAGGGCACGTTCTGCGGCTCCACGCTCTTCAGCATCTGCGATATCTGCAGGGTTTGGAACCGCCGCATTCAGTGGAAGACCTTGTCCAGGGTTTGTTCCCCAGGTAACAAATGGCTCTAACTCATCAGCGTCGAGATTGATTTCAACATCAAAGGCCGCGTCAGCATCTGTGTAAAGGCTCTTCCAATATGCAAGAGCTGCATCCCAATCTTCAGGAGCGTGTGGTTTTCCCTTAATGTAATCGAAAGTTGTTTGGTCAGGTGCGATAAGTCCAGCGCGAGCTCCTGCTTCAATAGACATATTGCAGATGGTCATACGGCCTTCCATCGAGAGTGCGCGAATAGCCGACCCGCGATACTCGATGATGTAGCCCTGTCCCCCGCCGGTACCAATCTTGGCGATGATGGCCAAGATGATGTCTTTGGCGGTAACGCCTGCTTTCAAAGTTCCTTCAACGTTGATGGCCATTGTCTTCGGGCGGTTTGATGGAAGAGTCTGAGTAGCCAAGACATGCTCTACCTCAGAAGTGCCGATACCAAATGCAATAGCACCGAAAGCTCCATGTGTTGAAGTATGTGAATCTCCGCAGACGATTGTCATACCTGGCTGAGTAATTCCAAGCTGTGGACCCACGACATGTACAACGCCTTGGTCAGCATCTCCTAATGAGTGGATTCGAATTCCAAACTCTTTTGCGTTATTGCGCAGAGTGTCGATCTGTAACTTTGAGACAGGATCTGCAATTGGCTTCAAAATATCGATAGTCGGAGTGTTGTGATCTTCTGTAGCAATCGTTAAATCAGGGCGGCGCACCTTTCGTCCAGCAAGGCGCAGACCATCAAATGCCTGGGCGCTGGTTACTTCATGGATGAGTTGCAAATCGATATAGAGAAGGTCTGGTTCTCCTTCAGCAGATCGAACGACATGGTCTTCCCAAATCTTCTGCGCTAACGTCTTACCCATTTCGGTGGTGTACTCCTTCTTGCTCATTCAATTGGCATCTCAATAGGTGGGATGCTAATATCACTCCGTGGATAAGAAGAATAGCGGAGTTGGCGTATTAGATAAAGCCGTAGCAATTCTGGCAACCCTTGAATCTGGCCCCCACTCCCTCGCGGAGTTGGTCGCAGCAACAGGTATCGCTCGTCCTACCGCTCACCGCCTGGCGGTTGCACTTGAATTCCATCGCCTGGTAGCCCGCGACCTTAACGGGCGCTTCATCATCGGGCCTCGCTCAAGTGAGTTGGCCGCAGCTGCTGGCGAAGATCGACTTATCGCAGCAGCAGCTCCAGCGCTGGCAGCGCTGCGTGATGCAACTGGTGAATCTGCTCAGCTCTATCGCCGCCAAGGAGATATCCGAATCTGTGTGGCTGTTGCAGAACGGCTCTCAGGTTTACGTGACTCTGTTCCAGTGGGTGCATCGCTGACGATGCAGGCAGGATCTGCTGCGCAAATTTTAATGGCTTGGGAAGATTCCGAGAAGATTCATCGCGGGTTAAAGAGCGCACGATTTACTGCAGCCCACCTTGCTGCGGATCGCCGCCGCGGTTGGGCGCAATCAGTGGGTGAACGTGAAGCGGGTGTCGCATCAGTATCTGCCCCAGTTCGTGGACCTAATGGGAAGGTAATCGCTGCTGTATCAATTAGCGGACCTATTGAACGTTTAGGGCGCCAACCTGGTCGCTTACATGCCGCCGCTGTTGTCGCAACTGCAGAACGATTAACTGAGCACTTAAAGTCTGGAAAGTAAGTTAGCTCTTAAGTAGATCGAGTTCTTTTAGTACTCGAGAGATAACTGAAAATCCAAAACCTTTACGTTGTAAGAGCGATTGAATACGGCGCACTTGTACATCAGGCTCAAGGCGCGACATAGTATTAAATTTCTTAAATGCTAAATCGAAGGCGGCGCGATATTCAGATTCATCGTCGATGCCATCGAGAGCCTCATCTATCTGCTCTTGGAGAACGCCCTTCTGGCGAAGTTCGCCAGCGATGATTCGTTTAGAGATCTTCTTATGGTTGTGGCGAGATGTTGCCCAGGCTGTCGCAAATTCGCGATCATTGATCAACCCTGTCTCTTGGAGACGGAAGATCACCGCTTGGGCAACATCATCTTCAACGCCACGTGTCTTAAGGTGAGCGAGAAGCTCGCCCTTACTCTTTGCTCGCGTTACTAGCGCATTGAGCGCGATAGCGTGAGCAACTTCGTAAGGGTCAGAGCCCTCGCCGCGTTCTACCTTGGCAAATTGGAGAGAAATTAGAACTCAACCTCTGCTGCTGCTTCATCGATCTCAGCGATAAGCGCTGGATCTACGGCAACGGGTACAAAGGATTCGCGAATCTTCTTCTCGATCTCGTTGGCAAGATCTGGATTATCGATAAGGAATGCGCGTGAATTCTCTTTACCTTGGCCGAGTTGGTCAGCTTCGTAGGTGTACCAAGCGCCAGACTTCTTGACGATACCGAGCTCAACGCCCATATCGAGAAGTGAGCCTTCGCGTGAGATACCAATGCCGTAGATGATGTCGAACTCTGCCTGCTTAAATGGTGGAGCCATCTTATTTTTGACTACCTTGACGCGGGTGCGGTTACCGACTGATTCGGTGCCATCCTTCAGAGTTTCGATGCGACGGATATCGAGGCGAACAGAGGCATAGAACTTGAGCGCCTTACCGCCTGTTGTTGTTTCAGGGGATCCGAAGAAGACGCCAATCTTTTCGCGGAGCTGGTTGATAAAGATTGCAGTTGTCTTTGATTGGTGAAGTGCGCCGGTGATCTTACGGAGCGCCTGAGACATGAGACGAGCTTGTAGACCCATATGAGAATCGCCCATCTCGCCTTCGATTTCTGCGCGAGGAACAAGAGCTGCAACTGAGTCGACGACAACGAGGTCGAGCGCACCTGAGCGAATCAACATATCCATAATTTCAAGTGCCTGTTCGCCGGTATCTGGCTGTGAGACGAGAAGAGCATCGATATCAACGCCAAGCTTCTTTGCATATTCAGCATCGAATGCATGCTCTGCATCGATGAAGGCGCAGATTCCGCCGGCTTTCTGTGCATTTGCAATTGCATGCAAGGTAAGAGTTGTCTTACCTGAGCTTTCAGGTCCATAAATTTCAATGATGCGACCACGTGGAAGGCCGCCAATTCCGAGTGCGATATCGAGTGCGATAGAGCCAGTTGGAATAACTTCGATTACCTGTGCCTGACGATCAGACATCTTCATTACTGAGCCCTTACCAAACTGTCGTTCGATTTGAGCGAGCGCGGTATCTAACGCCTTCTGGCGATCAGATACATTTTTATCTTCAGGCTTTGCTTTTTCAGTAGCCACTATCTTCTCCATTTCATTTCGAACGTCTGCGAGCGCAGTCGTTGGTATTCGGCCCAGAAGGTACGGAATATCTCTACGACGGCCCTTGGCGTTATAGAGACGCTGTGGGCGACAGGTAGAGCACCGCTCTGGCTGTTCAATCAGTTTCCTGACTCATCGCCTGTGCCTGCGAGCACCTGCGATGCGGATAAGGGTATCCGAACATCTGTTCGAAAGGTAGCAGGAGCCACTGACAAGTAGGGTGTGTCGCGTGTTGATCCTGCTCCCACCCTCTGAGAAGAAGGCTGAGACGACCAAGCCAACCCCCGCTATCGCTGTCTATCAGGGCGTGCTCTACCAGGCGCTCGGCTGGCCCACGCTCTCGGCGGCGGCCCGCACCCGCGGTGAAGCTTCGGTGCGAATCATCTCGGCCAAATATGGCGCCATCGCACCTTCAGCGAAGATCGAAAGCTACAAAGCGAAGATCGATAACAAGGCGTTGAGCGCGCAGGTTGAGCAGCAGCTGCGCCCACTGGCAAAAGGCCTCATTGTGGATTGCCGGTCATCTACCTACAAAACTGTCTGGCGCGCACCGGCTGAAATCACCGTTGAAGTTCGCATTTCTACCGTTGTTGATGGGGTGCGCACTGTCATCACCCATATGTCGAAGAAGACTCGAGGGGAAATCACTCGGTGGCTATTGCAATCACGAGCCGCGCCAAAGAGCCCTGAAGATCTCTACGCCATCGTCTCTGAAAAATACCCGTGCGCTCTTACTCCATCAGATGGAGTAACGCCCTGGGTCTTGGAAGTTATCGCCGTTTAAGGTGGCTGGCGATAAAGTCAATAGTTAATTGCGGGTAGTTCCACATAATCACATGAGCGCAATTTTCAACCGTTATCCACTCTGAATGAACAGGTGCGACCTCTCGCTCTTGCGCAAGAGGGTGCGGCAGAGTTAAGTCGTAATCTCCAAAGACAATCTTGACCGGAACGCTCTGCGGAATATGCGAAGAAAATTTCTTTCCACGTAACGCTTTCCACATCGGCATGTATCCTGTGGATCTTGCCATCGCCAAAACAGAATCTTTACAGGATTCAAATGAGAGTTCACGCCATAGATGTGTAATCTTTCTATAGCCCATCGCCTTCAGCGGCGGCAATTGATAGGCCAGCCTTAAGAAATACTGTGCACATTTTGCCAAGATCCTCGCAAAGAGACTTGGTGGCAGAAGCTGTGTCGGTCCCTCATGCCAGAGCCCAGCAGGTGCAAGGGCAGTAACGCTCTTCACCTTCTCGGGATACGCCGCTGCAAGTTCTAGTGCAATCCATCCACCGAGAGAGTTTCCGGCAACATGAAATTCATTTACCTGATGCTCAGTCTCCATCATCTGCGCTATTGCGTGCGCTAACGAGCGCGGATCAAGTGCTTCATCGCCAAGTGCAGCGCTTCCATGGCCCGGTAGATCAATAGGGTGAATAACAAAGTACTCTTGCAGACCATCATGGAGTGATCTCCAAATAGTTCCGGCAGAGCCAAGTCCATGGATTAAGACAAGTGCCGGTTTATCGGACGCAGGCGCAATGACCTCTGTAACTACAGGCATTTTTAATATCGGTACTTCTCTGTTTCAGCAGGACATTGCTTGCAAACAGCGCGCCAGATTTCATCAGCTTCACGCCCTGCTTTGAGCGCTTCATTCACTGTCAGTGAACCGAGTTCGCTAATGGCGATATCTTCTGAGAAAGATGGCGCCCACGCTTCTCCGAAAGATAGCGACAGGCGTTCGCGAAGGTCAGAGATGCGCATGGACAAAAACTTTCAGAAGAGCGTGCGGTCAACCAGCAACTCGGCTTGATCGCGTGATTGCTTAGGTGTAATTGGTTGCATTACTTGGCCCAAAAGCCAGCGCATCGCCAGCCCGGTCCCAGCTTCTGACTTGGTCGCCTCAAAGATGCAGGTAGCAAGAACAAGATAGAGGGGATTCTGTGCCTGTGACATGATCTGAATAAGCAGCTCTTGATCGTGAACGCGCATCGCCTTCAGTGCAGTATCTGCTGAAATCTCTCGTGATAAGAGTTCTAGCGCATCTGCAGGAGTGCCGGCTCGTTCTGCCGATTCTACAAGTCGCTCAACTTCAGCGGTGATGAGAGCAAGCAGAAGAGCGTTCTTATCTCGGTAATGGTTATACAAAGTCGCGCGCGAGACTTCTGAGGCATCGGCGATTTCAATCATTGAAATATTTGATGCACCGTGAGCAGCGATGAGGTTCTTAGTAGCCGAAAGAATTGCGCTCTCGGTGCGGCGATGAATTCCGCCTTGGAGTGAATACTTAGGCTGCGTCGACAACGGAGAGCTTTGCGCTTTCACGAGATTTGATTTCGTGGGCAACGCCAGTCATCACTGATGAAAGTGTGAGACCAAGTGCTTCGCAGATTGCATTGAGAAGTTCAGAGGATGCCTCTTTTTGACCACGTTCAACTTCAGAGAGATAGCCAAGAGATACACGCGCTTCACGCGCTACATCGCGCAGTGTGCGAGATTGTGAGGTGCGCGCATCGCGAAGTGTGTGGCCAACTGCCTCACGTAATAGCGTCATTGCGTACTCCCTTGATTTCTAGAGCTAAGAATACGCGCAAAGTTGCCTATTGCGCTGGATATAGCCCCTGTACGCACGCCTTCACGCCCGCTATCGAGTTGTAGGTGCAAAGTCTGTGAAATTGGCCCCTTAATGGCAATCCAGACAGTTCCTTCGCGGATTCCCATGTAATCACCGGGGCCGGCTATACCGGTTGTAGCGATTGCCCAGGTTGATCCAAATTTTGCAAGAACGCCTGCCGCCATTTCATTAGCGACTTCTTCGCTGACAACGCTGTGCTGATCTATCGTCTTTTGCAATACTCCCAAAAAATTAACTTTGACATCAGATGTGTACGAGATCACTCCCCCGAGAAAAACTGAAGATGCACCTGGAATCGTGGTGAGTGCATGTCCTACGCCACCAGCTGTAAGTGATTCAGCAACTGCAACTGTCTCGTTGTGCGCTTTGAGGTGATCAATGATTAAACGAGCATGTGCAGTGGTCGGCATGCACCAAAGTTACTCGTGTATTCCAATCCACGCCAGAGCTGGCTAGCGGCTACGCATCCACGCGCGTACATAGTCATATGCAGTCGTAATGGTGAGAATGATTGCGATAGAGATAAAGCCGACGCGGAACCATTCCAACCAAGACGGGAAGGGAAGGATGAAAAATCCAACGCCAAAGTTCTGCATCAAAGTCTTTATCTTTCCGCCCTTACTTGCTGGAATTACGCCACCTTTAATGACCAATAGTCGGAAGATGGTGATCCCGATTTCACGAGTCAAGATAAGAATTGTGATCCACCAAGGAAAGTGATCCAGAATGGAAAGTGAAATCATGGCAGCTCCAATGAGCGCCTTATCTGCCACAGGATCTAGGAATGCGCCTAATGGAGTTATTCGGTTAGAGCTGCGCGCCCATTTACCGTCGACGATATCTGTCATGCCGAGGATAAAGAAGATGCACCATGCGGCAATCTGATAGCTCGGATTTTCTCCGCCATCGAGAAAGAGGGCATAGACGCCAAATGGAATGAGGGCAATTCGGGTTACCGTCAAAGTGTTGGGAGTAATAAATGAAGGAAGCTTCATAAGGTCTACCTGCTTACCTCGGCGACAAGATCTGCGCCCATCGAATCAACAATTACTGCATCGATATATTCGCCGACCGTAAAATCGGTGCCAATAAATGAGGTTGTTCCATCCACTTCAGGTCCTTGGTGGGCAGCGCGTCCTTCTTGTAGCTCTTCATCTTCAATCAGAACTCTCACCGTCTCGCCAATTCTTCCGGCGGCACGAATCGAGACCATTTCATCGGCGAGAGAGGAAAGAGATTCAACGCGTTCACGGATTACTTCATCGGCAACTTTCTCAGCCAGAGTGAGCGCCTCAGTATTATCTTCATCAGAGTATCCAAAGATTCCCACTGCATCTAATTTTGCAGCTGTGATGAAGTTGGCTAGCTCATCAAAATCGTCCTGCGTCTCCCCCGGGAATCCCACAATAAAGTTAGAGCGAATTCCCGCCTCAGGCGAGAGCGCTCTTATTTGAGTAATCAGATGTAAGAACTGTTCAGAGCTGCCAAAGCGGCGCATGCGGCGAAGAACTGATGGGCTGGCATGTTGGAAAGATAAGTCAAAGTAAGGAGCAACTTTCTCGGTTTCGATCATCGCCTGTAGCAAGGAGGGGCGCATCTCTGCTGGTTGTAGATAAGAAAGGCGTACCCGTTCTATTCCTGGGATCTCGGTGAACTCATGGAAGATCTTCTCCATCAATTTGAGATCTCCGAGATCTTTGCCATATGAAGTTGTATTTTCGCTGACGAGAAAGAGCTCGCTGACCCCGTTCTGTCCAAGCCATGTTGCCTCTTGCAGAATTTCGGTGGGGCGACGAGAGATAAATGAACCGCGAAAGTATGGAATCGCACAGAATGAACAGCGACGGTCGCACCCTGAAGCGATTTTAAGTGGTGCCCATGGCGCGCTTCCTAGGCGTTTGCGAAAGAGCGAACCACCTGCTCCAACAGCTGATTGAAAGGCATCATCGCGCGCTTGCGCACGTTCTACCGGCGCAATCGGCAATAACGCTCGACGATCTCGAGGCGTATGCGGTGTGTGTGGATTGCCGCTGACAATAGATTGCAAGCGTGCGGAGATATCTTGATAATCATCAAAACCCAAGATTGCATCTGCCTCAGGAAGGGCTTCTGCCAACTCTTTTCCGTAACGCTCGGCCATGCATCCAACAGCGACTACCGCTCTTGTGGTGCCGTGCCCTTTGAGCGAATTTGCTTCAAGCAAGGCGTCAACGGAATCTTTCTTGGCAGATTCAATAAAACCGCATGTATTCACAACGGCAACTTCTGCAGATTCAACGTCTTCAACGAGGGTCCAGCCATCGGCAGCCAAGCGGCCTGCTAGCTCTTCAGAATCTACTTCGTTACGCGCACAGCCCATTGTGACAATTGCTACTGTGCGAGACATGGGGGCGATGTTACAGGGTTAGCCCGCGCACTTCACTTACTTCATCGGAAAGTTCGGCGAACCTCTTCATTTTGACCACCTAATGGAGGCAAAAGTTCTCCATCGTGGGTCACATCTAGTCCTGCAGGGTTACTTAAGTAAACGCTGATTGCTCTATTTCCTTCGAAATTCTTAGTATCACCTTGGAAGAGGGATCCCTTGATTACTCTCGTTCCATCAACAATCACATCAATATACGAATTGCCACGAACTGCACTTAGCGTCAGGGTCACTCTTCCACCAGATACTGAGCCGGTTGCCGCTGGTGTAGGTATTGTCGACGGAGATGGCGCAACTGACGCTTCAGTTGTTGGGGTGGCAGATGCAGCCGCAACTGGTTGGCTATCTGAACTTTGGTTTGACATCACAATCTGAACTACACCGAAGAGAAATAATACTGAGAGCGAAAATGCCGCTGGCACTTTCCAAGAGATTGATTTCTTTTCGACAGGCACCGACATCACATTGTTTTCAACTAGCAAGTCACCGATGGCGCGGCTTTCTAGCGAGTGCTCTTCGTTATAGAGATTGATAAATACAAGTGGATCCACGCCTACCTTATTGGCGATATTGCGAAGATGGCCTCGCGCATATGTGTCGCCACCGCAATGAAAAAAATTATTCTCTTCCATCTCGGTCAGTAGACCGATACGAACACTCGTTGATTCAGATAGCTCTTCTATGGAAAGGCGCGCGGCGATGCGAGCATCGCGAATTACCTGACCTAGAGTCATATCTGGCGCCGCCTTAAGTGGGAAAGAGTGGAAGGCAATTCTAACTTTAGCCCTTTTACTTCTTCTCGTGAAGTCTCCCCCATTTAGGTAAATCACCCCTGAATAGCACCCAACATCTGGGCGACGAGTTAGTAATCGCGGAGCGTTGCAAGCACTGAGTCGAGTTCATCAGGCTTAACCAAGACAACGCGCGCCTTGGAACCTTCCGAAGGACCGACAATGCCTCGGGATTCCATCAGATCCATGAGGCGACCAGCTTTGGCAAAGCCGACGCGTAGCTTGCGCTGCAACATCGAAGTCGAGCCAAACTGAGTTCCAACAACTAGTTCGACTGCCTGAATCAAAATATCTAGATCATCCCCAATTTCTTTATCAATATTCTTATTTGATTGAGCAACTTGTGTGACATCTTCACGATAGCGCGGAGAAAGCTGCTTCTTAACATGGTTTGTCACCGCTTCAATTTCACGTTCTGAAACATAGGCGCCCTGAATGCGAATAGCGCGGCTTGCTCCCATAGGAATGAAGAGACCATCGCCTTGGCCAATCAACTTTTCAGCTCCTGGGCTATCGAGAATTACTCGGCTATCTGCAAGTGATGAAGTTGCAAAAGATAACCGCGATGGCACATTCGCCTTAATTAAACCGGTTACCACATCTACAGATGGGCGTTGCGTTGCCAGAACTAAGTGGATACCGGCAGAACGCGCTAGCTGCGTAATGCGCACAACTGATTCTTCTACTTCACGAGCGGCAATCATCATCAAGTCTGCTAACTCATCAATGATGACGAGTAAGTATGGATACGGTTCTACGATCCGATCTGAACCAGGAGGTGCTACAACTTTGCCTGCACGAACTGCCTTATTGAAATCATCAATATGTCTAAAGCCAAATGTTGCCAGGTCTTCGTAACGTAGGTCCATCTCACGAACTACCCATGTCAACGCATCGGCAGCCTTCTTGGGATTGGTAATGATGGGTGTAATCAGATGAGGAATTCCTTCGTAGGCGGTGAGTTCAACACGCTTTGGATCAATGAGTACTAAGCGAACATCATCAGGTGTTGCTCGCATCAAAATCGATGTAATCATCGCATTAATCATCGAAGATTTACCTGCACCTGTTGCACCTGCCACCAAGAGGTGCGGCATCTTCGCTAGGTTGGCGCACACGTAATTTCCTTCAACATCTTTACCGAGGGCAACCAACATCGGGTGGTGATCTTGGCCAGCCACGCTTGAACGCATGACATCTCCTAGGGCAACAATCTCGCGATCTGCGTTGGGAATCTCGATACCAACCGCTGATTTACCGGGAATCGGAGAGAGGATTCGCACCTCACTACTTGCAACTGCGTAAGAGATATTTTTGGAAAGCGCGGTAATGCGCTCAACTTTTACCGCATTGCCAAGTTCGACTTCATAGCGAGTAACTGTTGGACCACGCATGAAGCCAGTGACTTGAGCATCAATCTCGAATTGCTTGAAGACTTCTGTGAGAGCTGCAACTACTGAATCATTAACCTTTGACTTAGCCTTCGCCGCTGGCCCTACCTTGAGTAAATCCTGTGATGGAAGTTCGTACTTAACGTCGCTTGTAAGAAGCAGCTGCTCGGGGCGCTTTGCAGATTGTGGTGCTTCCTTGAGTTGGGCAGCAAGAGGTGCGCGCGGAATCTCAACTGTGAATTCTTCGTCAAATTCTTGCTCGTCAATCTCTTCCTCTTGATTCCAGGCAACGACCGGTGATTCAAATGGCGGCGTATCTGAGATCTCAAACTCTTTCTCCTCGCGTACCGGACGCTTAGACCAGAGCCAGATCGAAAGAACCTTGATGCGGATTCCGACTTTAGAAAGAGGCGTTGCAGTAATCACCAAGATGCCGAAGAAGAAGAGAACAATAAGTAGTGGGTAAGCCAGCAGAGAAGTCATCAGTGCAACAAGTGGCTTTGCTACCCAATAGCCAATCTGGCCTCCCCCATCACGAATCGCAGTTGCGCCAGTAGGGTTAATAGACCCGAGAGAACCATTGAGTAGATGTGCTAAACCTGTGGAGCTCAAGATAAGAAGCAACGTGCCAACAGTGATGCGACCTGTTGCATGGCTATCTTCTGGTTTGCGGAAAAGTCGGACTGCAAAGTAGAGAAGCACTAATGGGGATGAGAATCCGATGACTCCGAATGCGCCAACAAAGAAGGAGTAGAGATTTCTACTTACTAAGTTATCGGCATGAAACCAGGTTCCGGCAAATGCTGCCAGAGCGACAAGCAATACAAGGAGCGCGGCTCCATCGCGATGGTGGGCTGGATCTAAATCACGAGCACCACGAGCTACAAATCTGATTGCTGAGCCGAGAGTTTTAGCAAGAATTCTCCAGAGCCCGCCCAGGGCCTGCGAAACTACCGAGAAGGGCGACCTTCCAGATGTGCGTTTCTTCTTCTTAGCCACACCTTCAATCTTAGGTGGAGGGTAAATCTCGTTGATGAAGGCGCGCCGACCTACACCTCTACTACTACCGGCACAATCATTGGACGGCGACGATGTTTTTGTCCGACCCAACCACCAATGGTGCGACGCACAACTTGTGAAAGCTGATGTGTGCCATTGACGCCTTCAGCAACAGCAGCAGTTAATGCGCGTTCTATCTGTCCGCGCACCTCATCAAAGAGCGCTTCATCTTCATTAAATCCACGTGCATGGATATCTGGGCCTGCCACGATCTTTCCTGTTTGAGATTCGATGACGACAATGACTGAGATAAATCCTTCTTCGCCAAGGATGCGACGATCCTTCAAAGATGATTCAGTGATGTCACCGATGCTTTGACCATCAACATAGACAAATCCGCAAGGAACAGCGCCAACTACTTCAGCAACATGATCAATCAAATCAACGACAATGCCGTTTTCAATAATGAAGGCGTTCTCACGCGGTACTCCCGATTGGATGGCAAGTTCGGCGTTAGCTTTAAGGTGGCGCCATTCACCATGAACCGGAAGAGCATATTTAGGCTTAACGATGTTGTAGCAGTAGAGAAGCTCGCCCGCAGCAGCATGTCCAGATACATGTACCAACGCATTGGCTTTATGAACTACCTTGGCACCATAACGCGTAAGTTCGTTGATGATGCGGTAGACAGAATTTTCATTTCCGGGAATGAGAGATGAAGCAAGGATGACGGTGTCACCGTCGCCTACGCGAATCTGATGGTCGCCATTTGCCATACGTGAGAGCGCGGCCATCGGTTCACCTTGTGAGCCGGTACAGATGAGCACAACTCGATCGTCGTAGTTATCGAGTTCACGAGCATCGAAGAGAATTCCAGATGGCACAGTCAGATAGCCCATATCTTCGGCAATTTTCATATTGCGAATCATCGAGCGGCCAATAAAGGCAACGCGACGTCCATGGAGTGCGGCTGTATCAATGACTTGCTGCACGCGATGCACATGGGATGAAAATGACGCGACGATCACTCGTCGCTGTGTAGATGCAATGACCCGATTGAGCGCCGGCATAATTTCGCGCTCTGCCGGAGTAAACCCTGGAATATCAGCGTTGGTGGAATCAACGAGGAAGAGATCTACGCCTTCATCCCCTAGGCGTGCAAAGGTGCGCAGATCCGTAATGCGTCCATCAAGTGGAAGTTGATCCATCTTAAAGTCACCCGTATGCAGAACTGTGCCTGCGCGAGTATGGACTGCAACTGCAAGCGCATCGGGAATGGAGTGATTGACTGCAATAAATTCCAGTTCAAAGGGTCCAACATCTTCTCGATTGCCTTCGCGGACTTCGTGGGTCAGTGGCGATATGCGATGCTCTTTGCATTTTGCTGAAATCAGCGCGATGGTTAATGGAGATCCATAAATTGGAATATTTCCTCGCTCGCGCAGAAGATACGGAACAGCACCAATATGGTCTTCATGTCCGTGAGTCAGAAAAATTCCAACAACATCGCTTAATCGATCGCGGATATAGCTAAAGTCAGGAAGGATCAGATCAATGCCAGGTTGGTTATCTTCTGGAAAGAGAACTCCGCAGTCGATAATCAGAAGCTTGCCCTGCATCTCGTATACGGTCATGTTGCGACCGATTTCTGAGATTCCACCGAGCGCCACAATACGTAGGCCACCATCTACTAACTTTGATGGTGTTCCTAAGTTGGGATGTGGGTGTTGTGTCATTAGTTCTTTAGGGTGACGCCACCAGCGATGAGATCTTTACGCAGTTGCTCGATCTGTGCTGGCGTTGCATCAACGAGTGGCAGACGTGTGGTTCCTCCAGGAAGGCCCATGAGGTTCATCGCTGCCTTGGTCAAAATTGCACCTTGTGTGCGGAATGTTCCGGTGAAGACCGGTAAGAGTTGCTGATGAATTTCAAGTGCACGAGCGCTATCGCCTGCAAACCAAGCGTTGAGCATATCTTTGAGCTCGCGACCCACTGTGTGGCCGCAGACAGAAACGAAGCCAACTGCGCCGACAGATAGGAATGGCAAGTTAAGGATGTCATCTCCTGAATAGACAGGGATTCCACAACGCTTAATCACCCAAGAAGTTGCTGCGATATTTCCTTTGGCATCTTTGAGCGCCACAATGTTGTCGACTGTTTCAAAGAGTTTAACGATTGTGTCAGATTCAATTTCAACGCCTGTGCGACCTGGAATGTCGTACATCATGATGGGTAGATCCGTGGCGGCTGCTACAGCGCGAAAGTGCGCTTCGATTCCAGCTTGAGGTGGCTTGTTGTAATACGGAGTAACAATCAAGATTCCATCTGCGCCAGCATCTTGTGAACGCTTAGCTTGTTCGACTGTATATGAAGTTTCATTATCGCCTGCGCCAGAGAGAACTTTGACTTTACTTCCGACCACACTCTTGACGACCTTGATGATCTCAAGTTTTTCAGAGGATTTAGTTGTTGGGGCTTCACCGGTAGTTCCGTTGACAGCGATGCCATCGTGTCCGGTATCAACTAAATGTTGCGCAAGCTTGGCAACGCCATCCCAATCGATAGCCCCATCTTTATCAAAGGGGGTCACCATTGCGGTGATTAGTTGTCCGAAGGGAGCGTGCGTACTCATCTGGGCATCTTATCGCTTAAGGCGCGATACGACCAGATTTTTCAAAAGCTCCGTACGTGAGCGGCATCAATTTTGCGAACTCGGCTTCCATCTTTTCGGCCACCATCTCGATTTCTCGCTGTGGGTAACTAGGAAAGTGCGAACCTTCGCGAGCGGTACGAAGAGAGAGGAAGTTCATGAGTGCACGCGCATTCATGGTGACATACATAGATGAATATGTTGCAACTGGGAGAACTGCACGTGCTACTTCGCGCGCGACTCCGGCTTCAAGCATCTTTTGATAAGAGTCGTAGGCGACGATATATGCATCTTTCATTGCCTTAACAGTTATTTCAAATTGTTCTGGTGTTCCATCTTCAAATGTGTAAGCACCGGTCTTGCCGACCTGAACTAATTTACGTTCCTTTGATGGGATATAAAAGACTGGCTTGAGTTCGCGATAGCGACCGGACTCTTCATTGTAGGAAGCGATGCGGTGGCGCATAAATTCGCGAAAGACAAAGATTGGCGCTGACACAAAGAAGGTCATCGATGTGTGCTCGAAGGGAGAGCCATGTCGCTCGCGCGCCAGATAGTTAATCAGACCTGCTGAGCGAGCTGGATCTTCGCCGATCTCATCTAGTGATAGTTCACCCGCTGTAGATACGCGCGCTGCCCAAATAACATCGGCATCGCTTGCGCTTGATTTGATGAGTTCTACAGATACATCGTCTCTAAAGATTACGGTCTCAGACATGTCCGCACCTTATCTATTAACCCCCCTCCCTCTGATGGATATGTAGGGCACAATTGCCGCGTGTCATCAGTGAACCGCGCCACCGTCACTCAAAGTCTGAGCGTCTCCTTCACTGTTGGGCTCTATGGAACCGCTTTTGGAGCAGCGGCAGTCGCTGCTGGCTTCTCAATTCTGCAAACCTGTCTTCTCTCACTTCTGACTTTCTCGGGCGCATCACAATTTGCAGTTGTTGGAGTAATGGGCGCAGGAGGAAGTGCTCTCTCTGGAATTGCAACAGCTTCACTTCTTGGAATTAGAAATGGTCTTTATGGACTTCGCATGGCGCCAGTACTTCAAGTGAAAGGTTTCAAGCGAGTTGTTGCTGCCCAGATAACGATTGATGAATCAACCGGTGTCGCTATCGGGCAAGAAGAGCGTGGCGTTGATGCCATGAAACAAGGTTTCTGGTTCACTGGTTTTGGCGTTTACTTCTTTTGGAATCTCTTCACCTTAGCGGGCGCACTTGGCGCACAAGCAATGGGAGATCCCTCTGCATGGGGCCTTGATGCAGCTGTTCCTGCAGCATTTCTTGGACTTGTCTGGCCTCGCCTTCATGGAAAATTTGAACGCACCTTAGCTGTTTCAGCGGTTCTTCTTTCGCTCGCTCTGACCCCATTTGTAGCAGCTGGAATTCCAATTATCGCCACAACACTTCTTGCCGTTGCCTTCGGTTGGAGGGCGCGCCAATGACTGCTCTTTGGATCGGTGTTATCGGAACCAGTCTCATTGCCTTTGCCCTGAAATACCTTGGGCATAGCGTTCCTGAAAAATATCTGAAGAACGAGCGGATGCTCCGCATCAATACTCTGATTCCGATTGTGCTCTTAAGCGCTCTCGTTGCAGTTCAAACGGTGGGCGATAAATCAAAGCTTGTCATCGATCAGAGGTTGGCGGGGGTAGCAGTTGCCTGCATAGCGCTAGCGTTGAAGTCGCCGTACTTTGTTGTAGTTGTATCTGCAGCCGTTACTTCAGCTGCCATCTACAACTTTGGCTAGTTGAAAGAGTTAGATAATTCCTAGCGCTGAAAGCTTCGCCTTTAAATCATTATCTGAAGGTTCAGTCAGATGAGTTCCATCTGAGAAGACGATTACGGGAATTGACTTGGCTCCCCCATTGATTTCAATAACTTTTTCAGCTGCGGATAGATCAACATCAACATCAACATGGTTGACCTGAATATCTAACTCTTCAAAGACTCGCTTAGAGCGACGGCAATCTCCGCACCAATCGGCGCCATACATGGTGATATCTGCTTGAGCCATTTGGGTATCCCCTTAATCCATAAAGTTCTCAAGGCCGAAGGTCAGCCCTGGATGTGAAGAAACTAGCCGAACGCCAAGAAGAACGCCCGGCATAAAGCCGACCCGATCAAGTGAATCGTGGCGGATTGTCAGAGTTTCACCAACGCCACCTAAAAGAACCTCTTGGTGAGCAATTAATCCACGTAAGCGCACGGAGTGAACAGGAATGCTGCCAACTGTTGCACCGCGTGCTCCGTCGAGTGACGTTGTTGTCGCATCTGGTGCAGGTGCAAGACCTGCCTCTTTACGCGCCTGTGACATCAGTTCGGCGGTACGAGCTGCAGTACCGGAAGGCGCATCCACTTTATTGGGATGGTGGAGTTCAATAATTTCAGCAGATTCAAAGTATCTCGCTGCCTTGGCCGCAAACTCCATCATTAACACTGCGCCAATAGCAAAGTTCGGGGCAATCAGAACGCCCGACTTAGATGTAGAGAGAAGCGATTTAATCTTGGCAACGCGCGCATCATCAAAGCCAGTTGTTCCAATGACCGCATGAATATTGTGAGAGATAAGAAATTCAAGGTTGGCCATTACTGAATCTGGGGTTGTGAAATCAACGACGACCTGTGCGCCGGCGCTGACGAGTGCATCAAGTGAGTCGCCTAGATCAAGCTGTGCAACGAGTTCGAGGTCAGTTGCCTCGGACACTGCTTTAACAACTTCAGCGCCCATACGTCCGCGAGCACCGAGAACTCCGACTTTAATCATCGCGCTAACACCTTCTCAAATTTAGATTCGATCTTAAATGGTCCAACAAGAGCAAGGGTAGGTGTTTTTACCAAGAACTCGCCAGCAATTTCGCGGATGTCTGTGGCGCTTACGCGTGAGATGGCCTTGAGGATGTCATCAAAGTCCATAACCTGTCCGTACACAATCTCATTCTTGCCGATACGGCTCATGCGTGAGCCGGAATCCTCTTGGCTTAAGACGAGCGAGCCACGCACTGCACCTTTGGCGCGTTCAATCTCTTCATGTGTCATGCCGTTATCTGCCACATCGGAAAGAACGCTGCGGATGATTTCAACAACTTCTATCGCCTTAGTTGGATTGCAGCCGGCATAGAAACCTAGAACTCCAGAGCCAGCAAACTGTTGTGCGTATGCGTAGACCGAATACGCCAGACCACGCTTCTCGCGAATCTCTTGGAAGAGTCGAGATGACATTCCACCACCAAGGGCCGCTGAGAGGACGCCCATGGCAAAGCGACGTTCATCTGCGCGAGCGACGCCTTCCATGCCATAGAACATATGGGCTTGTTCGCTCTTCTTATAGAGCAACCCAACGGATTGTTGCTTTGAATTCTTGACTGGTGTATTTGGACGCAGAACAGGTGCGCCAAGTTCATCGAGGAAGTTATCGCGAGAAAGTGCTTCTTCAACCATCGCAACTACTCGCTTATGTTTGATATTGCCTGCTACTGCGACCACCAAATCCTGAGGTAGGTACTTCTTCTTGTAGTAGTTAAAGACTGTGTTTCGTGACATCTCAGAGATTGACTTAACTGTTCCGAGAATAGGACGACCAATTGGAGTATCGCCGTAATAGGTATCGCTAAAGAGATCATGGACTAAGTCGCTGGGATCATCATCGCGCATGGCGATTTCTTCCAGGACAACTTTGCGTTCGGCATCAACATCGAGGGCTGTGACGATAGATGAGGTGATTAAGTCGCTGACAACATCGATTGCCATCGGTAAATCGGTATCAATCACACGTGCATAAAAGCAGGTGTACTCCTTTGAGGTGAAGGCGTTCATCTCGCCTCCAACAGATTCAATGGAGGATGAGATTTCAAGTGCGGTGCGGCTGGTGGTGCCTTTAAAGAGGAGGTGCTCTAAAAAGTGAGAAGCACCGGCAGTTGCCGGTGCTTCATCACGAGAACCTACATTGACCCAGATACCCACAGCGGCGCTACGTACCGACGGAACTTCTTCCGTGACGATACGTAAGCCACTTGAGTGAACTGATCTCTTTACTGACATTTATTCAGCTGCTGGCGTTGTTCCATCTTCGAGAACCGGAACCAATGAGAGCTTGCCCTTTGGATCGATCTCACCGATTTCAACCTGGATCTTGTCGCCAACCTTCATGACATCTTCAAGGTTTTCAATGCGCTTGCCGCCGTGCATCTTACGAATCTGAGATACATGGAGCAGACCATCTTTACCTGGCATCAATGAAACAAATGCACCGAAGGTTGCAAGCTTTACGACAGTACCGAGGTAGCGCTCTCCCACTTCTGGCATCTGCGGATTAGCAATCGCGTTGATCTGAGCGCGTGCTGCTTCAGCTGAAGGTCCATCGGTTGCACCGATGTAGATGGTTCCATCATCTTCAATTGAGATATCTGCGCCAGTTTCATCTTGAATCTGGTTGATGATCTTGCCCTTAGGCCCGATGACTGCACCAATCTGATCTACTGGAATCTTTACAGAGATGATGCGAGGAGCGTATTGGCTCATCTCATCAGGTGTATCGATTGCTTCATTCATGACATCGAGAATCGCAAGACGCGCTTCCTTTGCCTGGTGAAGTGCTCCAGCGAGAACTGATGCAGGAATACCGTCAAGCTTTGTATCAAGCTGTAGGGCGGTAATGAAATCCTTCGTACCTGCAACCTTAAAGTCCATATCTCCAAATGCATCTTCTGCACCGAGGATATCTGTGAGAGCAACGTATTCAACCTTGCCATCGACATCATCTGAGATAAGACCCATCGCAATACCTGCAACAGGAGCCTTAAGTGGCACACCTGCTTGGAGCATTGAAAGTGTTGAAGCACAGACAGATCCCATGGACGTTGATCCATTTGAACCAAGGGCTTCAGAGACCTGACGGATTGCGTAAGGGAACTCTTCGCGAGTTGGAAGTACTGGAATAAGTGCGCGCTCTGCAAGAGCACCGTGGCCGATTTCGCGACGCTTTGGTGTACCTACACGACCTGTTTCACCAGTTGAATATGGTGGAAAGTTGTAGTTGTGCATGTAGCGCTTTGATGTTTCAGGGCTCATGGTGTCGAGCTGCTGCTCCATCTTGAGCATATTAAGAGTGGTAACTCCTAGAATCTGAGTCTCACCACGTTCGAAGATTGCTGAACCATGAACGCGAGGAATAACCTCGACTTCAGCAGAGAGCGCACGAATATCGCGAAGTCCACGACCATCGATACGAATCTTGTCGCGAAGTACGCGCTGGCGAACTAGCTTCTTTGTCAGTGAGCGAAATGCTGCAGGGACTTCCTTTTCGCGGCCTTCGAAGGCTGCTGAAACGGATTCCTTTGTTACAGCTGAGATTTCGTCAATCTTAGTTTCACGCTCTTGCTTACCTGAGATTGTGAGCGCCTTAGCAAGGTCATCCTTGGCAGCCTTTTCAACTGCAGCGAATACATCGTCCTGGTAATCAAGGAACACTGGGAAATCTGCAGTTGGCTTTGCGGCGACTGCTGCAAGCTTTGACTGCGCTTCGCAGAGAATGCGAATAAATGGCTTAGCCGCATCAAGTCCCTGTGAAACGATCTCTTCTGTAGGAGCCTTAGCGCCGTCAGCAATAAGACCAATTGTGCGAGTTGTTGCTTCTGCTTCAACCATCATGATTGCAACATCGTCAGCTGTTACGCGACCTGCTACGACCATATCGAATACAGCGTTTTCTACCTGTGAATGGTTAGGGAATGCCACCCATTGACCATCGATAAGTGCAACGCGCACTCCACCAATTGGGCCAGAGAATGGGAGTCCAGCAAGCTGTGTTGACATTGAAGCTGCGTTAATTGCGATGACGTCATACATGTGGTCTGGATCCAGAGCCATCACTGTGACGACAATCTGAACTTCATTACGAAGTCCCTTAATAAATGATGGACGCAATGGACGGTCAATCAGACGGCAGGTAAGGATTGCCTCTTCTGATGGACGGCCTTCGCGACGGAAGAATGAACCAGGAATCTTGCCGATGGCGTACATCTTCTCTTCCACATCAACTGTGAGTGGGAAGAAGTCGAATTGATCCTTAGGTGTCTTTGATGCTGTAGTTGCTGAGAAGATCATTGTTTGATCATCTAGATACACAGCTGCAGCTCCTGCTGCTTGCTTTGCGAGGCGTCCTGTTTCGAACTTAATCTCGCGCTTTCCGAACTTCCCGTTATCGATAACGGCTACTGCTGTCTTTACGTCTTGACCCTCCATGGGTCCTCCTTTGATTCGTGTTTGCAATTCCAAGGCACGATTAAGAGACCTTGGAGCGGTAACTACACGCGAGGCGAAACAAATGAATCTTCGATCGAAGTTCACAGATGCTTACATCTGGAAACCACTACCGAGGACCAGATGTCACCCGGCGTGTAATTTTTAATTAGCGGCGAATACCGAGCTTTTCGATAATTACGCGATAACGGCTGATATCTGTCTTTGCGAGGTACTGAAGAATTCGGCGACGCTGACCTACGAGCAACAAGAGACCACGACGGTTGTGGTGGTCATGCGGGTTGGTCTGTAGGTGAGTTGTGATGTCTTCGATGCGACGTGACAATAAAGCGACCTGAGCTTCAGGGCTTCCTGTATCAGTAGCTGATGATCCGTACTTTGCAATGATTTCTTTCTTTACTTCTGGTGTTAACGCCATTTTCATTTCTCATTTCTTGTGACGAATCACAGTTACTGTTCAAGAGGCTTCCCGGTTTGATTCACGGGAAATCACTTTCTCGTTGGACAGCCCCAAGTTTACCTGTGGGGTGTGGATAAGCGAAATTGAGCCCTAAGTGAGGCTATTTTTCAGTTAATTCGCGGGCTTGGTCGCAATCTTTCTTCATCTGGACCAATAACTCATCCAAGCTATCAAATTTCAACGTTGGCCTTAAGTACCAGCCGAACTCAATAGAAGCGTTCTTGTCATAGAGATCAAGTCCTTCTTGGTCGAGTGCATATGCCTCAACTTGGCGACCACGGGCTCCTTCAAAAGTTGGATTAGTGCCAATAGAAATTGCAGCTGGCCAGAAGTTGATTCCAACTGTCAGCCAACCAGCGTAAACACCATCTGCTGGAATTGTCTGTCCCTCGATCTTTCCAAGATTTGCAGTGGGATAACCGATTTCGCGACCGCGTTTTTCACCGTGCACAACAACTCCATCAAGGCGATGAGGACGAGATAAAAGAGAGCGAGCTTCCTCAACTTTTCCTTCAACAACAAGCGACCGAATGCGAGATGAGGAGATCACTGCAGAATCAGCTTTCAACTCCTGCACATCGACTGTGAAATTGTGCTCTTGCCCTGACTTAATGAGCGATTCAATGTTTCCTGCTGCCTTGTGGCCATAGGTAAAGTTTTTACCGACGATGACGGTGCTGGCATGAAGCTGTGCGACTAGAACAGATGCGACAAAGTCTTCTGGCGACATAGCTGCGAACTTCTCATTAAATTTGAGAACTGCAACCTGGTCAGCGTTATGAATCTTGAGCAGTTCTACGCGATCTGCCAGCGTAGTCAGCGCAGTTGGCACCTTGGTTGGCGCAAAGATTGTTGTTGGATGTGGGTCGAATGTCAGCGCGATGATTGAGCGGCCTGCCGCAATCTCTTTGGCACGGTTGAGTAGAACCTGGTGTCCTTTATGGACGCCATCAAAGGTTCCGATAACTACGACGCTGGTATCGCTCATAAGCAAATCTTGCCTCACCTAGTTCGCAGCCGCAAAGACAGCGATGGGTTTGGCTTTATCTCCTTCATCTTTTAAGAGCGCGATAAGTCGATTATCTGGAGACATCGCGGCGTTGATAACGGTATTTCCATTCTCTTTGAGCGGACGGCCAAAGGAGAGCTCTTGCACTTCTTCTAAAGTCAGTTCACGAGGAGTGAACGTAGTGCGAGCAACTTCAGCGAGATCTAAGGTTTTGAACTTCTGGGCTTTGAGATCTTCAAAAGTAGTAGCCCCAACTTCTGTAAATCCGGCGACGCGGGTGCGGCGTAGCGCAGATAGATGTCCACCAACTCCTAACGCATCACCTAAATCGCGCGCGATTGCTCTGATAAATGTTCCAGCAGAACAGGTGACTTCAATGTCGACTTCGGTGGTCTTCTCAAGATGACGGATGGCGCGAATATCTAATTGAGTAATGGTTACTTCGCGCGCTGCCAATTCAAACTTCTCGCCAGCACGGACTCGGTCATAAGCACGCTCTCCCCCAACTTTGACAGCTGAGACAGAAGATGGGCGTTGGGCGATAGTGCCAATCATGTGCGAGAGAATCTTCTCGATATCCGCATCCGAAACAGCAGATGCATCGGCAGATGAAATCTCTTCACCTTCACTATCGTCGGTCACGGTAGCGGCTCCAAGAACCACTGTTGCCTGATAAGCCTTATCGCCATCTGTGATGTACTGCAGCAAGCGAGTGCCGTTACCGAAACCAAGAACTAGAACACCGGTTGCCATGGGATCTAACGTTCCGGCATGTCCAACTTTGCGAGTACCAAGCGCCTTGCGAGCCACAGCAACAACATCGTGGCTGGTCATTCCCCCAGCCTTATCTACAACTAGGAATCCATCGCTCATTAGTTATTGAATTTATCTTCGACTACACGGGCTGGCTTATAGGGATCTTCAACAACTGGCTTGGCATTTTCCCGAGCCTTAGCAACTTCAGCATCTAACTCGTGAACTCTCGCTAGCAGTGAATCGAGCGCCTTGGCTGATTCAGGTAGACCATCCAGAATGAATTCAAGCGATGGAGTAATGCGGGTTCCGAGATCTTTACCGACTGCGCTTCGCAGAACGCCTTTAGCGGATTCTAGAGCTGCGGCAGTTGCTGCGCGTTCATCATCTCCACCAAGAACTGTGTAGAAGATTGAAGCGCTCTGCAGATCGCCAGTAACTCGCGCATCGGTAACAGTAACAAAGCCAAGACGTGGATCTTTGATCTTTGTCTCAAGCAGTTGTGCCACTACTACCTTGATGCGGTCTGCAACCTTCTGGCTGCGATGTGAATTTGCCACGGTGATATCCGAAATCTGCGCTAAGCGCGCTTCTTTTCGCGCATCTCGTAGACCTGAATG